>JAJYXU010000153.1 GCA_021801605.1 Bacteroidota bacterium | reverse complement strand
TTTCTTTCAAAGAATTATTGGAAGTGTTCTGGAAAACGCAAGATCCAACCACACTCAACCGTCAAGGCAACGATTCCGGCACTCAATACCGTTCGGCAATTTTTTACCATAACGATGAACAAAAGCAGCTCGCTGAAAAGTACAAGCGCGAACTTGATTCCGAAGAAATTTGGAACGATCCAATTGTAACAGAGATTGTTCCATTTAAAAAATTTTACAAGGCGGAAGATTATCATCAAGATTATTACAACAAAAATGGAAGCCAGCCGTACTGCAGTTTTGTAATTACGCCCAAACTGGATAAATTCAAAAAAGTTTTCGCGGAGAAAATAAAAGAATAGCACGCGGATGACACGGATTAAACGGATTTGCACAGATCAATCCGTGTATATCTGCCGAATCCGCGTAATCCGTGTTCTATAAAATTTTATCTAACCGGCACAGGCCAAACAGGAAGACTCTCATGCCCTTCTTCATCTACTGACTGAACTGCAAAGAAGTAATTATCTTTCGAATAAGGCAAAGTGATTTCAGTTTTATCTGTAAAGAATTTTTTCTCCCAGACCGGCTGATATGTCTCGCGCATCATTACAAAATATCCGTGCGAAGCTTCGCCTTGAGGTATTTTCCATTTTAATGTAGTTGAGTTAGTCACTCCGCTTACAACTATTCCTACATTTTGCGGAACTTGTGGCGCAGACACCAAACTTGCTAACACGGCAAGATTAACAGATGTAATTTTTTTAGCGTATTCAAAATCTACAAATTCAGGCAGGTCGCCATATTTAATTCCGTTCTCTTCGCGTATGTCTTGATGCTGATGTTCATAATTTTCATTCATTTCACAGAAGCGTACCGCTGTAAAACCTTGACGGTTAAACGGAGTGTGGTCGCCGCCTCGCAGAAATCTATCGTTACGGTAAACAAGTTTTACTTCAAGCTGATCAACGTAACGTTCTCCAACTTCTTTTATATATCGCGCAAGCTGTCTCGATCTGCCGTCGTTTTCAGCATTTGTAGATTGACGAATATTTTTCATCTCGTCGGTTTCTAATAATGGAATTCCTTCACTAAAGATACGCACTTGCATATTGTCGTTAAGGTTTGTTTCGCTGGAATGACTGTTGCCGATCATATCATTGTTGAGCATAGCAACAATTTCCCAGTTTTGTTCTTTAGCTTTCTTTGCAAGAAAGGTTGAACCGTTCAGTCCTTGTTCTTCTCCGGAGACAGCAACAAAAATTATTGTTGAAGGAAAGCTGTGTTTGCTCATAACGCGTGCTAATTCTAAAACTGCGGAAACACCGGAAGCATCATCATTTGCACCGGGCGCCAATCCCGTAGAATCGTTTGCTTCACCGTTGCGGGAATCGAGATGGCCGCTTACGATAAAAATTCTTTTATCATTTACATCAGTTCCTTTAAGTGTAGCCATTACATTTGTCAACAATGTTTTTCTAACAATTCTTCTCCCATCAGGTTCTAAGGTTAGAGAATCCAGCTTAACATCCAATCTTCCGTTGGATTCTTTAGCAAATTTTTCAAATTCGGCTTTAACCCAATTGCATGCGGCGCCAATTCCCTTTTCTTTATCGCTGCGTGTACTTAATGTATGACGTGTTCCAAAGCTTACCATCTTTCGCACATTGCTTTCTAGATTTGCAGATGAGATTTCTTTTATCATCTCTGATATTTTAGCATCACGAACGATTGAATTAGTCTGTGCGTATTCTATTTTTATAGAAGACAAAAGAATAGCAACAGTAAAAAACAGTTTGTAAAAGTTTTTCATTATTTCTCCTTATCTTGTTGAAAAGTTATCATTAGAAGTTAATTACAAAATACAGCGATTTTGTTTCGAAGAAAAGTATTAATGTTATTTTCCTTTTAAGGGTATCTCTAAAAACTATTATTTAAAAAATAGAACACCGATAAAACGAATTCACCCCGTGGAATAAATTAAGAATCAAATTGTTTCAAAAACACAAATGCTATTCCACGGGGTAAACGGATTTTCGCAGATTAGCTTTTGAAGTTATTAGAGATACCCTTAATCTCTTTTAGAGAAAACTAACCTTGGTTTAAAACAAAAGACCCCGATTTAAGCCGGGGTCTTTTGTTAGAAGAAAATTTCTATCGGGGAATTAGCCGATAACTTTTACTTCTTGAGCCTGTGGTCCTTTTTGACCTTGGGTAACTGTAAATTCAACTTTCTGACCTTCTTGAAGTGAACGGTATCCGTCACTAACAATAGCTTGAAAATGAACGAAAACATCATCTCCGCCTTCGCGAGAAATGAACCCAAAACCTTTAGAACTGTTGAACCACTTTACGGTTCCAGTAACTTTGTCTGACATCTTAAAGATGCTCCTACAAAAATTGAAAAAATAAATTAGTTAAACAGAGCATCTGAAAACTTTTGGTAATTATTAAATCATCAAAAACAAAATTGCTCTATAAAAAAGGGATTCTCATTTATATCGTAATTCCCTCGCTCCGCGGGCAAGGCTCGAACTTGCAACCCTGCGGTTAACAGCCGCATGCTCTACCATTGAGCTACCGCGGAATATTTCAAAACTTGTTTAGACCGAATTCCCGATTTTCATCGGAAGTGTCCCGAATAAATTTGCGGCGTAAAAATAGATTTTGCGCATTCCTTTGTCAAGTCTGATTTGAAAATAAATTTAGATATTCTTCCTTTACTTAACAAGCTCTACTGCAATGAGTGGTCTTTATTTTTTTTTGTTCCATCTGCTAAGCTCATCTCCAAAGACAGAGACGGCTCAACGACTATTAAAAAACATGACTCTCCTAAAACTCCTTTTCAGAGACTCATTGAATCCAGCTTAATTAAACCTAAGCTTAAGAAGCAACTTTCTATGACTATTAAGTCACTAAACCCATTTGTACTTCAAAATTCTATCAAAGAACAAATAAACAATATCCTTAAACTTGTTTGATTCTTTTTTTACTTATCCACATATTAATAAAGAAAGAAAAGAAAAAAAGTCTCCAAAAAAGAAAAGAAAGAAACTATTATTATTACTATTTTTTTACTCTTTTAACCTTATATGAACACTCTTATAAACATCTTTTTTTTATTAATCTTCGGTTATCTTTTATTATGAGGCAACTGGGAACTCAGAATACTAATTTGAATAGTTTTCTATGCAAGTTTACAAACAATATAAGCCGATTGTTTCCATAATTATGCCGACCTTCAATAGGGCAAATTATTTAAAAAGATCAATCGAATCGGTGCTGAATCAATCGTACAAAATGTGGGAATTGATAATTGTTGACGACGGCAGCAGCGATAATACATTTCGAATTGTTGATGAATACATTTTAAAATTCGAGAAAATCCGATACATGAAACACTCCAACAAACGACCGGCGCTTGCAACCAATACCGGTATACTAGCTTCGTGCGGCGAATTAATTGCGTTTCTTGGAAGTGATGATGAATGGAAACCGGAATTTTTGAAACAGCGTGTAGATTTTTTAAAAGATTATCCCGATATTGATTTTATCCACGGCGGAGTTGAAGTTATCGGGCATCCTTATGTGAAAGATAAAAATGATCTTACCCGCGAAATTCATCTTGATGAGTGTGTTATCGGCGGAACATTTTTTGGAAAACGAAAAGTGTTCATTGAGTTAGGGGGGTTTCAAGATTTGAATTACAGCGACGACTCGGATTTTTTTGAGCGCGCAGTAAAAAAGTTTAATGTTGCCAAAGTTGATTTTCCAACTTACATCTACTACCGGGATACACCGGACAGCATCTGTTCAACAATCGAATGAAAATTGAGTCGGTAAGATGAATATTTTGATGACACTCTCTCAACTTGAAGTTACCGGAGCAGAAGTTTATTCCGTCACACTTGCCAATAAATTTATTGAGCGCGGACATAAAGTATTCATCATTTCAGACACACTCACAAAAAAGACAAAAGCGGAATACACTTCATTGCCGCTTTCCAAAAGAACGTTTTTTTACAGAATTAAAAATTCCATTTTTATTTATCAGTTCATCAAGCGTAATAATATTCATATTGTAAATGCACATTCACGTGCGAGCGCATGGGTCTCATGCATAGCAAGTAAGTTTGCAAATGTTCCGCTGGTTGTTTTTATACACGGGAGACAAGCAACATCAATATCACGCAGAATATTTCATGGATTTGGCAATTATACAATAGCCGTTTGCGAAAAATTAGAGCAGCAGCTTCTAGAAGTCTTTAAAGTCTCATCGGACAAAGTCGAAGTAATAAGAAACGGTTTTGACATACCTTTGATTGAAGAAAATAACACAACGGGGCAAAAAACGATTGCATTTGTTACCCGGCTTTCGGGACCCAAAAAAGATCTTGCATATAAACTTTTGGAATATATTTCCGCTTCAAATTTTTTTGATGAAGTCGGTGGTGTGAAATTTAAAATTATCGGCGGACAAACAATACCGCCGGAATTTGAAAAATTTAAAAATGATTTCGAGTTCACCGGATATATCGAAAATTTACCACATGAAATTAATAATGCAGATGTTGTGATCGGTTCCGGGAGAATCGCAATTGAAACAATTCTTTATAAAAAGCCGTTGATTGCAATAGGCGAAGCGTGTACTATCGGCTTGGTAACAAAGGATAATCTCCGGCTCGCACTTGAAACAAACTTTGGAGATATGAATGTAACTGAAAAGGAATTCGACTTTGAAAAAATTGTTCAGGATCTGAAATCAGCGCTTCATTTAACGGAGTGTGATGATATCGTTCATGAAAAAGTAAAGAGCGATTGTAATATCGAAAGTATTGTTGACCGTCTTGAATACATTTTTCAAAGTGTAAGAATTCGATTCTATCAAAATGAGATTCCTATTATCTATTACCACCGTATTGCTAAAGACATTAACGACGCAGGCAGGCACGGAATATTTGTAACGGAAAAACAATTTGAAGATCATTTGCGCTATTTAAAAAAAGAAGGATATAAAACGATCACATTTGAAGAAGCGCTTCAGATCAAAAAAAATTGTACTCCCGGTAAATATGTTATCATTACATTCGATGACGGCTATGAAGACAATTACACATTAGCGTTTCCGCTTCTTAAAAAATATGGGTTTACTGCCATAATTTTTCTGGTTGCAGGACTTGAATACAACTTATGGGATGAACAAAGTGATGAACCAAAACTTAAGATGTTGAATCTGCAGCAGATGCTTGAAATGATTGAATACGGAATTGAGTTTGGTTCACATACGCTTTCCCACGCAGATTTATCAAAAGAATCTGATGAAAAAGTAAAAGTAGAACTAGCCAATTCAAAAAAAAATCTGGAAGAAAAACTCGGCAGAGAAATTTCTTCTTTTGCTTTTCCGTATGGTAATTGCAATGAAACAGTCAAACAGGTAGCAAAGGAAACGGGCTATAAATTTGTTTATGCAACCGACAGAGCGCCTGTCGGCTTGCATGAAGATCTATTGCAGATCAGACGAATCGGAATATTTCCGAATACAACGGTAGCTGGTTTAGGAAGAAAAGTAAAAGGCAATTATATTTTTAAGAGAGAAAAAAAAGATTCGCCATATTTGAGAATTCCGCGTTGACATTTATATTCACAATTCTCAATTCTCAATTTAAATGGTGTATTTCTGAATTATGTCGTCCGGAATTCTAACCGGTCTTCCTGATGAAGTTGAAACCATTGTGTAAACAGTATAACCTTCTGCCGCAACTTTGTCTTTTTCTTTCTTCACAATCCAAAAATTCACTTTCACCTGAGAGTTTTCAAAAGAATTTACTTGTGTGCGAACAACAATCTTATCGCCAAGTTTTATTTCCCGTTTGAACTCTATATAGGTTATTGATGCTACCCACGTATAACCGAGTTTAATAAATTCTTCCATGGGAACTTTATAATCTTTCATCATCTGGTCATAACGCGCCATCAGCAAGTAATCTAAATACTTTGAATTATGTACATGATTATTCATATCAATGTCATCGGGACGTACAATTATCTCTGTCTCGAAGATTGAATAATTTGGATTGGATTCTGGAGGCATTCTAATTCAGTCTTTCTTTTCTAAAAAAGAACCAAAGATAAACCGAAATAGAAACCGCAACAATTATCTGAAGAATAATAGGAGTAGAAATAAGTTCTGTGGAGATCAAGCCAAAACCTATTAGACTAAATTTTAGCAGGTAGTAGTAAATTTTGCTGATTGCAATACTTAATATTGCCGGGGTAAATGATTTTTTATAAAACTTCATCAGATAGAAAAAGAGAAAGACGTTTATCATTAATTCAGATGTAATCAACAACGACTTAACGAAATATGGATGTGCCGAGATCACAAAAGATAATAACGGTAAAGCAAATGCTAATAAGTAGACATTTTTCTTCGATGTGTGAATAATACTTAAAAGCAAAATAATTCTCATCGGATCTAAGAGATAAATGGGAATAGCAGTAAGATGAGAAAGCGCCGGTGTAAAAGCTACTACCGTAAGAGCCAAAATATCATAAATGATAGTTTTATAATCGTGTTTTGATATAGCTGAAGAAAATGTGCGCATTCTGTTTGCTCCAATATTTATCTTGAATCCAAAATAGCATAATGATAAGTTTCTACAAAATAAAATGGAAACTATTTTAAAGAGGAAAGGATGGATCGTAGAAATTTTCTAAAGACAGGATTACTTGCCGGTGCGTCTCTTACTGTTCCGGGTGTCTATGGAAATTATTTTACAAAAAGCAGTAAGGCAATGACCGCAAACTACGATCTTATTGCAATAAAAAATGGTGAACCGGAAGTAATGTTTGATAAGGGGATCGAACAACTTGGAGGTATGAAAGCTTTTGTAAAGAAAAATCAAAAAGTTTTGATTAAGCCAAACATCGGGTGGGATGTTAGTCCGGAAAGAGGTGGCAATACTAATCCAAAACTTGTTAAGCGTATAATTGAACATTGTTATGAAGCCGGTGCCAAAGAAGTTTTCGTGTTCGATCATACATGTGATGATTGGAGAAGGAGTTATTCAAATAGCGGAATTGAAAAAGCAGTTAAAAATGCTGGCGGAAAAATTGTTTCCGGAGATACTGAAAATTATTACCAGAGTGTTTCTGTAAAAGATGGGAAAGTTTTAACCAAAGCAAAAGTACATGAACTTGTACTTGACAGCGATGTTATTATAAACGTACCGATTCTTAAAAGCCACAGTTCTACCAGATTGACTGTTGCCATGAAAAATATGATGGGCGTTGTATGGGACCGCGGTTATTGGCATCGTAGCGATCTACATCAATGTATAGCTGATTATGGAACGTTTTCAAAAAAACCGACTTTAAATGTTGTTGATGCATATTACGTAATGAAACAAAACGGGCCACGCGGTGTTTCGATTGATGATGTTGCTTTGATGAAATCGCAGATTATTTCAACAGACATGGTTGCATCGGATGCCGCTGCTGCAAAACTTTTTGGTCTTGAACCGGATTCAATTCTATATATAAAGATTGCCGGTTCCATGGGAGTTGGTAAAAAAGATTTAAGTACGCTGAATATCAAACGTATAATTTTGTGATTGAATGAATAATTCTCTTCTTCGGAAAATTAGAATTGTTGTCTCGCTAATTTTTTTTATTACAACAACTTTTTTGCTTATAGATATCTACGGTACATTATCTCCGAGTATCTCTAACAAGATTATTTTTCTTCAATTCGTCCCTTCTGTTTTAAAGTTCATTACGATTTTTTCTGTAACGGCTGTCGGTTTTCTAATCATATTAGTTGTTACAGTTTTGTTCGGTAGAGTTTATTGCTCCACCATTTGTCCGCTTGGAGTTTTTCAAGATGTCGTCAATTGGATCTCTGGAAAGATCAAAAGGAGAAATAAACGCCGATTTGATTTTTTGCGAGAACAAAAGCTATTACGGAATGTTCTACTTGCAATTCCAATTGTAGTTTTTCTCTTCGGAAGCACTCTGGCAATCAATCTGCTCGATCCTTACAGCATTTATGGAAGATTTTCCGGAAATTTTTTTCGTCCCATTCTGGTGAGAGCTAACAATCTAACTGCTTTTATTTTTGAGTCATTCAAATTATATATGGTCTATCCCTACAGTCTCAAAGTATTCAATCTAATTCCATTTATTATTACGGTTCTGTTTTTTGTTCTTGTTGCTACGATGGCATGGAAAAAAGGAAGATTGTATTGCAACACTGTTTGTCCGGTTGGAACACTGCTCGGGTATATTTCAAAAATTTCTTTGTTTAAAATTATCATTAACCAGGAAGAATGTTTAAGCTGCGATATCTGCGCTAATGAATGTAAGTCAAGCTGTATCGACTGCGATAACAAAACAATTGATATGAGTAGGTGTGTGGTATGTTTTAACTGTATTCCATCTTGTCCCACAGAAGGAATTACATACAGTATATCTTACGGCAAGAAGATTTTAAAGGATAATACATCGGCGGAACAAAAACGAATTGATATTTCTAAGCGCGAATTCTTATCAAAAACAACTCTCTACTTTTTATCATTGTCGACGTTAGCAGCACAAGTTCAAAAGAAAATAATTGTAACTAAGCCAAGCACTAAACCGATTTTTAGAAAAAGTGCAGTTTCTCCGCCCGGATCAACCGGCGTTGAAAAGTTTAATGGCAAATGTACGGCTTGTCATCTTTGCGTTAGTTCATGTCCAACACAAGTTTTACAGCCGTCATTTCTGGAGTATGGTTTTCTT
The DNA here is from genome assembly GCA_021801605.1 of Bacteroidota bacterium. Lineage (GTDB taxonomy): Bacteria > Bacteroidota > Ignavibacteria > Ignavibacteriales > Melioribacteraceae > Fen-1258. The sequence goes on along the minus strand of JAJYXU010000153.1, from coordinate 26,571 downwards.
GGAATTCTTCAACCAAGGATGGATAACACAACCGGCTTTTGCAACTTTGAATGTAAAATTTGTGGCGATGTTTGTCCCACCGGCGCAATTCTTCCATCCGAACTTGAGAAGAAAAAATTAACGCAGATTGGTAAAGCAAAGTTTGTGAAAGATAATTGTGTTGTTCAAACTCAGAAAACAGATTGCGGTGCATGCAGTGAACATTGCCCGACAAAAGCTGTTCACATGATTCCATTCGAAGGTACTTTAGTAATTCCAGAAGTGAGAGATGATTATTGTATTGGTTGTGGCGCATGTGAATATGCTTGTCCAACTAAACCTTATAAAGCAATTTATGTTGAAGGAAGTCGTTGGCATCAGGTCGCAAAGAAAAATGTGGAACTAAAGAAACAAGAAGCAGTCAACACTAAAGAAGATTTCCCATTTTAATTTTTCTTATCATTATAACTTTTGAAGGATATTTTATAAAAGGATTTCATGGAATTTAATTTAAATACCAAAGACGCTTACGCATCTTTAAGAATTAAGGATTACAGAAGATTTGTCACCGCACGTTTTCTCCTCACATTTGCAATTCAAATGCAATCGGTAATTGTCGGCTGGCAGATTTATGAACTCACTCACGATGCTCTTTCTCTTGGATTAATCGGGATGTCGGAAGCTATACCGTTTTTATGTATTGCACTTTTTGCCGGTCATGTTGCAGACAAAGTAAATCGAAAAAATATTATTCTCGCTTCCACGTTAGTTTATTTTATCTGTGCGATTTTTCTCTTCTTAGTAGCAACCCGTTTTCATTCATTGCTGTACTTGTATGGTACTATACCAATTTATCTTATAATTTTTATTACCGGAATTGCACGTGGATTTATTTTTCCGGCAACAAGTGCTTTTGCTGCTCAGTTGGTACCAAAGGAACTCTTTGGTAATGCTTCAACATGGAGTAGTGTTGTTTGGCACATAGGTGCAGTTACCGGTCCCGCTGTTGGCGGACTTATTTATGGTTTCTTTGGAGTAGGATATGCATACTTTTTTGTTATCAGTTTTTGTGCAATAGGATGGATGTTTTTCTATTTCATTGAAAAGAAACCTTTACCGGAAAAAACAAAAGAAGAAACTATTTGGCAAAGCTTATACTCGGGAATAAAATTTGTATTCGGAAATCAAATTATTTTAAGTGCGGTTAGTCTGGATATGTTTGCAGTTTTTTTTGGAGGTGCTGTTTCGGTATTGCCGATCTTTGCAGATCAAGTACTTCATACAGGTGCTAAGGGATTAGGATTCTTACGCGCAGCTCCTGCTGTGGGTTCTATAATTATGTCTTTATCTCTGGCTCATAATCCTCCGTTCAAACATGCAGGACGAAATCTTTTAATTGGCGTTTTCGGATTTGGAGTTTCGATCATTCTTTTTGCTGTATCAAAAAACTTTTATGTATCTCTCTTTATATTAATACTTAGCGGTATGTTCGATAATGTAAGTGTGATTATCCGAAGCACAATCATTCAAGTTTATACACCTGATGAAATGCGCGGACGAGTTTCATCTGTAAATAGTATTTTCGTCGGTTCTTCAAACGAACTTGGATCATTTGAATCCGGTGTGGCTGCAAAATTAATGGGATTGATTCCTTCTGTGATCTTTGGAGGAAGTATGACGCTGGCTGTTGTAACAACTGTTAGAAGGTTGGCTCCAAATTTACGCAAGCTAAAATTGTAAATTATTTCCCCGCCGACATATCAAACTGTTGGCGGGGATAGAAGTTCATTTCAGAATTTCGTTCAACTGATCCGGAGTAACTTTCAATAATCCATTTGGAAGAAGACGTGGGGTTAAGTCTCTCCAATTTTTATCCTTTGCAAAAATTTCTCTAAACATGGGTAAAGCTTCTTTTAGATTTCCTTTGTTGGCGAGTGCGATCGCAGTCCAAAATTTCATCTCAAGATTATCGGGAAACATTTTCATTGCTGAAGAATACTCTTTCATTGCAGCGTCCATATCATTCTTCTCAACTGCAAGATCACCGTTGTTCATATGTTCGTAAGCGCGATGTATGTTGAGCAATCTACGTAACTCAACGAGCGGTGCTTTATTGTCATCAACGCGAAGGTCAACTAAACGGTCTTCCCAAATTTTTCCGGTTGATTTAGCACGCACTACTAAAAGAGCGGCAGATTGTTTTCCTCGTATATCACCGCCTGCATTCTCGGCAGCTTCGAGTGCAACAAGCATCCTTTCTGCTAAAGCTCCTTTAGAATTTATAAACGCTTTTTCCATCGCAGGCCAAATGCGATCGTTCGACATCAAATTAGCTTGAACAGAAAATCCTTTACCGACAATATTTCCTGCAGGTTGAATACAATTTTTACCTGTGAATGATGCGGCTCTTCCTTTTGAATCGAGAATGGCAAGCTGGCGGAATTCTCTTCCTTCATCACTCTTTATTAATTCATCAACCGCTTCTTGCGGGGTTTTTCCTTTCTTTAACAATTCTAATCCGCCTGGTCCGAAAGCGGGATTCACAAATGATTGAGTTGCAACAACACCAACACCGGCTTCACCCCATGTAACAATCGTTCCTACAGAAAACCAATGCGATTGTACTGCAACTCCCATATCGCCGGTTTTTTCATCGAATGCTACAATGGAATAAGTGTGTGCAAAAGGGGAATCGGATTTGTATAGTTGTGCGTTGAGAATTGAGAATTGTGAATTGAGAATTGCGAATGGAATTAAGAAAACCAGTTTCAATAAAAATTTACTCTTCATAATTATCTCCAAATTAATTCTTAGTACAAATTAGAGATTTTTTCTTTCAACATACAACCAAAGCAGATGACTGAAAATAGTAAGGTAGATTTTCTAAATTTGCTTATCACAACCATTGAAGTTATTTTCACAACCCATAAATCACTAAACATTTTATTAAAGGAGAAAAAATGAAGTTGATGAGATTATTTCTGATAATGTTGTTAACAATTTCTGTGGTCTCTGCACAGAATAAAAAACAAACAACAAATAAAGCGGCATCTTCGGTTGTATTGAAGACTCAGGGAGATTCGATCAGTTATGCTATTGGTCAGAATATTTATGGCAATTTGAAAGACCCTATGATACAGCTTAATCTGAATGTATTAATAGAGTCTCTTAAAGATGCTTCCAATTCTAAATCAGTCATACCGCAAGAAAAAATAGCTTCAGTATTAACAGCGCTTAATTCCAGAATGCAAGAACGTCAAATAGCTCAACAGAAAGCCGAAGAGGAAAAGAAGAGAGAAGAGATGGCTCCAATTATTGATAAGAATAAAAGAGAAGGTGCTGCCTTCTTAGCAGAAAATAAAAAGAAAGAAGGCGTTGTAACTACCGAAAGCGGTTTACAATATAAAGTTATTACAAAAGGAACCGGCGCTTTTCCCAAATCAACTGACAAAGTGAAAGTTCATTACAAAGGGACATTGCTTGATGGTAAAGTATTTGACAGCTCTTATGATAGAAATGAACCTGCTGAATTTCCTCTCAATCAAGTTATCAAAGGATGGACTGAAGGATTACAACTAATGCAAGTCGGTAGCAAGTATCAATTTTTTATTCCCTACGAACTTGGGTATGGTGAGATGGGACGTGGAGAAATGATTCCTCCGGCAACAGTATTAACTTTTGAAGTGGAATTGTTAGATATAGTAAAGTAGTTTTTATAAATAGTGACCGGTGATCTTTGTGAGATCACCGGCTGCTGATAGCTAAAATAATTTTATTCTTCAACCGTAGGTGATGAATTTTCTTGTTCAAGATTAACATCAGTTTCTACAGAATGTTTACTTTCCGCAACAAAATCAGTTCTCACTTTTACAACAACTTTTTTAACTTCTTTGGGAATGTTTAATGCTAATTGCGGCATATGAATATCTGTCGGATAGAAAATAGCAAAATGTCCTTCTTCAGCAATTAAAAAATTTCCTTCACCTTTATAAAGAATTAGATCTTTGTTTTCGTGGTATTCCTGTAATACTATTACTTTTCTGGAATCAGTAAAGCCCATTTTTTCTTTTCCTGAAATCATATACTGAATATCAATATACTTTTTATGTGCTTCCCATTTTGCAGAACTTGATGGCTTTGTATTGTATTCTTGAACGATAGCAAAAATATTTTCACCGTCAATTTCGTATGTGCCGGGTTCAACATTGGTAAAATCGGTGTTAGATAAATAACGCAGAGCTTTTTCTATTTTTTCTCCAAGCGGAAAATATTGTTCGGCATTTTTCAAACAATCGAAAACCATACAACCTCATAAATTATTTTTGAAAAATAATAAGTTGTTTAGTACAGCTTAAACATTAATCCAACGACAACCATGTAGAAGTCGCTTTTTAAATCTGCAGTGCTTTTTAAATTAGCAAATTTTGTTTTTTCAATTACGTAACGGATATCACCGGTTAAAAGTAAATTCCCTAACGGTATTTCTAAACCGGCACCTGCGTGATAACCGATATTACTATTTGTCTCTGAAGGTGTTCCGGAGAATAATCCGCTATATTCAACTTTTGTATTATAATAGCCGATGCCGCCTTCCAAGTGGACTATTGGCAGCAGATTTAGGAACCCTGTAAACATAACTGGGTAGGAAGTTGCTTTAATTGCACCGTCAAAATATTTGTCGGATTTATAACCGATTGATCCCTCAACTTTTAATCCTACAAAACCAAGTCTGATTGCAGCAACTGGCATAATAACAGCATCAGCATCTTGCGATTTTACATAAGCGCCCTGAGCTCCAATTGCTATACTTTGAGCGTTAATTGTTCCGGTAATAATTATTAATATTATTATGGAATACAGCTTTTTCATTCTAACCTCCAAGTTTAGTTATTATAACTTAATCAAAAAATTTGTAGAAAGAAATTTATTTCAAAACTCCGAATGTAATCTTTGACGGGAATTTCTCAGAGAAATAAACTCTATTGAAAGCTTTCTGAAAATCTCCTTCCTTTGCGCTATAGATATCAACAAACTTTTGCGGATTGCGGTCGAAGAAAGGGAAGAAACTGCTCTGAACCTGAACCATAATTTTGTGACCTCTCAAAAAAGTGTGATCAACATCGTTCAGATTTATTTTTACTTCGGCTACTTTATTGGGGACAAAAGGTTGCGGCTTTTCGTAACTATTGCGGAATTTGCCGCGCATGATTTCATAACGGATTAACCTTTGGTATCCGCCCATCTCAATGTTATTTGGATTTGGGTTTGGATTTTTTGTGCTGTCCGGATAAACATCAATAACTTTCACAACCCAGTCGGCATCAGTACCGGTCGTTGAAACAAAAAAATCAGCAAGAATTGGTCCGCTGACTGTAACATCATTTTCAAGAAGTTCAGTTTCATAAACAAGAACATCTGGACGAGAGGATGCAAAACGCTGGTCATCCGACATGTAAGGTCGGAAGTACATTTGTTGTGAATCGTAAAACTTAGATGTGTATGGAACCGGTTTGCCAGGGTCGCTCAAATATTCATCAAATAAATTTTTCTTTCCGGCTGGTTTGTCCCAGCTCAATTTATTATCCGGAGCCATATATAAAGTTCTTTTCTCAACATTCTTAGGAGGCCATTCATCATAATTTACCCAAACATTAGATCCTGTTCTGAAAGTTACAGCTTCAGGTAAATTCAATGTGCCAATTCCTTTTAAGTAATAATTGAAAAAGGGAGTGATCAAATTTTTATTATAATAATCGCTTGTGTTTTCGCCTAATGTAAAATCCCCAAATACTGATCCGTCACTGCGAGCCCAACCGCCGTGGCTCCAGGGTCCCATCACAAGATGAGTTTTGTTGTTAGGATTTTTTCCTTCGATGGATGTATAAATGTGAAGAGGTCCATAAAGATCTTCGGAATCGTACCAGCCGCCAACAATTAATACCGCCGGTTTAACATTTTTAAAGTAGGGAAGGTTGTTTCTCGACTGCCAGAACAAATCATAATTTCCATGTTGAGTCATCGCATTCCAGAAAGGAAGTTTGCCTTCGAAATATTTTTTGTTGGCATTTGATAAAGGACCAAGTTTTAGAAAGAAATTATACATATCCGGTGAATCGTATTTTGGTCCCGGTTTCCATTGTGTTGTTAGTGAATCGCGTTGCTGGTCAAATCCTTTGAAAAAGTTGAATGACATCGAAAGAGTTAACGCGCCGTTGTGATGCATATCGTCACCGATAAACCAATCGGAGATTGGCGCTTGCGGTGAAACAGCTTTTAATGCAGGATGAGAATCAATCAACGACATAGCAGCGTAAAATCCGGGATAAGAAATTCCCCAGATGCCAACATTGCCGTTGTTATGTTTTAAATTTTTTACGAGCCAATCAATTGTATCATAAGTATCGGTCGCTTCATCAAAATCTTTACTGCTCTTTTTGTTTGGAATATAAGCGCGCATGTTGTCGTACTTGCCTTCGCTAAGAAATTGTCCGCGCACATCCTGAAAAACAAAAATGTAGCCCTCTTTTGCAAATGTATCGTTAGGTCCGAGGTTCTGCGGATATTTATCTTCACCATAAGGCGCAACTGTGTAAGGTGTGCGCACTATAAGTATGGGATAAATTTTAGTTGTGTCTTTTGGTGAGTAAACAGAAGTGAAAAGTGTAATACCGTCTCTCATCTGAATATGGTAATCTTTTTTTGTGTAATGCTCTTTTATCCAATCTACGCCTTGCGCTGATGCAAGAGAATTTATTGTCAAGAGAAGAACTAATATCAATGCCATTTTTTTCATGATCGGTTCCTTTCGTTAAAAATTTTTTGTTAAAGATTTTTTCTGCTTCTGCCAAATTTTCTTTTTTACCTAAATCTATAAAAAGGGAATTACTGTGTTCAAAATAAGATATTCGATTTTGAGATGCGATTGATAAGTAGAAATCAACTATAGAAAAAACTTTCTCCGATGGCATAAGTTTGAATATCGAAGGATTGGCAATATGAATTCCGCTGAAGGCAAGTTGAGTTAATTCTCCTTTCGGTTGCCGTGTCATTTTTAGTTCGTTTGTTTTTTCATTCTTCCAGCCGCACAAATATTTTTCTTCATCAAACAAACGGAATGTCTTGTATTGTTTGGCTTTCATAGACGGATAAATTAAACCGACTAAATTTTGCCCATGAAAAGTCGGTGGCTTTCTTACCTGAATTAAATTTTGGAATTAATAAAAGAGGACAATGGCACATTTAAAATCTAATTACTTCATTAGCCGAAGAAATTATTGATTCCGCTAATTCTTCATTTGAAAGTCTTTTTGTAATTATAAATTCTTTCCCGTCTGCAACCAACAATTCCGAAGGCATTGATCTTAAATTATAAATACTACCCATTGAATAACAATAAGCCCCTGCATTTTTAATAATAAGCTTGTCGCCTTCACGTATTTCGGGTAATTCTCTTTGTTCTGCAAAGCAATCGCCCGTCTCGCAAATATTTCCACATACATCGTAAATTTTTAATTCACCGTTAGGATTACTTATATTTTCTATTTGATGATATGAACCGTAAAGTAACGGACGTATAAGATGATTAAATCCGGAATTGGTACCTGCAATCAATCTTCCTCTGTTATTTTTTATAGTATTAACTTCCATCAAAAGATATCCCGACTCGGCAACAATATATTTACCGGGTTCAAAATACATATATAGATCTCTCCCGTATCGTTTGCAAAATTCAGAAAAAATAGAACTGATATTTTCTCCAAAGCTGGCGTAATCAATTCTTGTACTTGTTGGTTTATAAGGAATTTTGAATCCTCCACCGAAATCAATAAACTTTAAATGTGGAAAATCCTCTCGATTAGCTATTTTAAGCAAGTTGGTCATACTTTCATAAATTTTATCTGTTTCACCAATTCCCGAACCTGTGTGTTCATGAAGCCCAACGACTTTAATATTATATTTATCAGTAATCTCTTTTGCAGAATTAACATCGGATAACAATATTCCGAATTTAGTAATCTCACCACCGGTTTTTACATGCTTATGTGCGCCTGCGTAAACATCCGGATTAAATCTAATACAGATTTTACTTCCCGGATAAGCAGCGGCATATTTTTGTAACCTGCTTAATGATCCGATATTAAAAAGCACGCCGGTTTTTTTTATTTCATGCATTTCTTCATCGGTAATATTATTCGCTGTGTATAAAATATCTTCTTTTGAGAATCCCAGTTTTAATGCAAGATGAACTTCTGCAGGACTAACCGTATCAAGATAAGCTTTACTGTTTTTTAACAAATTCAAGATTCCAATATTATAATTGGCTTTCATTGCATATAATATTTTCAGCTTAGGCCATGTTATATACTTATAAAGCTCTTTGTACCGTTCAACAATTAGATCAGCATCATATACATATAAAGGCGTACCATATTTTTCAGCAAACTTGATAAATAAGTTTTGATCAATTGAGGTAATCTTTTCCATAGTTTTATTTTTTTTTAAATATTATAGATAGTTAATATTTTTAATTCACCTTACGCAAAAGTTTTATCTCTGTATAACTCGGTGACTTCTCAGTGGCACTATGTGTAACAAAGACCAACAAATAACAGAGAGGAACACTGAGCAGGCACAAAGAAACACCGAGAAAATATCTTTTCTTCAATACTTGCGTAAGGTTAGTTATTAAATAATCTTTTTAAGCTCATAAATTAGATTATCAATTTGCCCGGAAGTATGAGAAGAAAATACAACAATTCTTAATGCACCCTTCTCTCCGGCGCCAATATATTGGATGTACTGTATCACAATATTTTTTTTCATCAGTTCATTCTGAAGTTTTTGCATTTCCGATTTACTATTCATTGTCCATGCCGCAATAGGTACATTTGTATCTTCCACATCAACACCCAAATTCTTTAAGCCGGTTTTCAATCTTTTGGCATTCTCCCACAATTTGAATTTCATCTCCGGTTTTGATTTAACCAATTTTAATCCCGTTAAACTTGCAGCTGCGGCAGATGAAGGCGGCGGAGTAGATCCATTTTGTATTTGATTATTTTTAATCTCTCCAATAAATTTTTTATTTCCGGGAATGATTCCGCCAAATCCTCCGAAGGCTTTCGAAAACGTCCCTCCGAAATAAAATCTTTCCGAAGTTAAACCATAATGTTCATAAGTTCCTCTTCCGTTAGGTCCAAGAATGCCAAGTGCATGTGCATCATCTACCCATAAAATTCCGTTATATTTTTCTATTATACTCGAATAATTATGAATAGGGGCAATCTTACCGAATACCGGGAAAATCCCGTCCGTTATTACCAAGGGTCTTTGATCGGGTTTAAGATTTTGAAATATTTTTTCTTCGAGATCAGCGTCATCCAGATGTGAAAATTTATAAATAGGTTTCCCGCTTAACTTAGCAGCATATTCATTGCTATAGTGTGAAACTCCATCAATAAATACAACATCGAACATGTTTTTATTTATAAATGCTTGCACTGCGGCTAAATCGGTCAAAAATCCGGAAGATAAATAAACGGCATCATCACAATTAAAAAATTCTGCCGCTTCTTTTTCAACCTGCAATAAAAGCTGTGTCGTTCCATAACTATTTCTGGAAGACGAACTATTAATCCCATATTTTTTTAACGCGTTAATAGCCGAGTTGATTACATCTTCATTCTTGTGCAGTTCGTAATAACTTGTACCACCGAAATAAAGATATTCTTTACCGTTAATTAAAACTTTTGCTCCAGGGGCGCTATCTATCAAGTAAGTATGTTCAATATTTTCAAGATTTTCCATTTGCATCGTGTGGTTATTTAATAAGAGCGTCGTAAATTATCTCTATAGGATGGAATGCACTTCTATCAGTTCCATCCTTAATTTGGTGCCTACAACTAGTACCGGGTGCGCAAATAATAGTATCAGAATGTTCTTTTCTAATTGCAGGAAACAAAACTAATTCCCCGACTTTCATTGACAAATCATAATGTTCTTTTTCATAACCAAAGGCGCCTGCCATTCCGCAACATCCGGAAGGAATTTCTGCAACCATATAATTTTGTGGTAGTGAAAGTACTTCAATTGTTGCGTTTGTAGATGCTATTGCTTTTTGCTGGCAATGCCCGTGAAGTTTGATTTTCCTGAAAGTATTTGTAAATGATGCAGAAGATATTTTTCCTTTCTTGATTTCCGAGGAGATAAATTCTTCAAATGTAAAAGTTGATTCCGATATTTTTTCGGCTGATGTTTTTAAGTTAGAATCGACAAGGTCAAGATAATCATCTTTAAAAGATAAAATTGCAGACACTTCAATTCCTATTAATGGAGTAGCCGGATTAATTACATCTTTTAACAGCATAATGTTTTCATTTGCAATTTTTTTTGCGTTTCTTAATAAGCCTTTGGTAATAAATGTTCTTCCGCTCCCCAAATGTTTTGGTACCAATACTTCATAGCCCAAATGAGTAAGAAGAAGAAAAGCTTTTACACCTAATTCGGATTCATTATAATTTGTGAATTCGTCATTGAATAAAAATACTTTCCCATTTGGATAATTACCCTTTCCGTACCGATCTCTATTCCTTTTATACCAATTTGCAAAAGTGGTTTTCGATAGCAATGGAAGATTTCGCTTTGGACTAAACCCAATAAATCGATTTGTCAAGTTTGATTTAAGAAAGACATTCACAAAACTCGAAAAGTTCGAAATGATAGAATTTATTTTTGGTAAATACGCAATCAATTTGGTTCTAAATGGAACTCCGTTAGCATCGTAATAATGTTGTAAAAACTCGCTTTTCAGTTTCGCCATATCAACGCCGGAAGGACATTCGGATTTACAAGCTTTACACGAGAGGCACAAATCCATTACCTCATAAATCTCACGATGATCAAAAGGATTTGTTCTCTGAGACCTGGTTAAGAATTCTCTTAATGCATTGGCACGTGCTCTTGTTGAATTTTTTTCTTCCCTTGTTGCTCTATAGCTCGGGCACATAGTACCGCCGAGTAAATCGGTTTTTCTACAATCTGCTGAGCCGTTACATTTTTCAGCCGCTCTTAAAATTCCTTTAGTGCCGGAGAAATCGTAAATAGTAGAAAGGTCTTTGGGTTTCTTATCTACTTCATACCTTAAATTCGAATTCATTGCAACTGTGTCGACAATCTTACCGGGGTTAAAAATATTTTTAGGGTCCCATACATTTTTAATTTCTTTGCATAGCTGGTAATTATTTTCACCGATTACAATTGGAATAAATTCACCTCTTAATCTACCGTCGCCATGTTCACCGCTTAATGACCCTTTATATTTTTTTACAAGGTGAGCAATTTCTTTTGTTATTGTATAAAATAACTTTACGTCGAATGAATCTTTCAAATTCAACATTGGAGTTAAATGAAGTTCACCCGAACCAATATGTGCATAGTAAGCACAATCCAAATTATTCTCTTTTAATATTTGTTGAAACTCATTCATAAAATCCGGCAGATCAATCGGACGAACACAAGTGTCTTCAATAAACTGTTCCGTTCGTTTATCGCCGGGGATATTCGCCAAAAGTCCTAAACCCGCCTTTCTAATAGCCCAAACTTTATTAACATCATCGTTTAATAAAAGAGGAAAATGATAACCGTAACCTTCGTTTCTCATCTCTTTTTCAAGATCGCTCGCTATTTGTTTTATTTCATTTTCAGAATCTCCGGCAAATTCCACTACAAGCAAAGCAGCCGGATCGCCTTTAATAAAGAAACGGTTTCTCTTTTGTTCGATATTCACCTTTGCATACTCAAGAATTTTCCCGTCAATTAATTCAACTGCACCTGGCTTATATTTTAATGCAATAAGATTTGCTTTAAACGCTTCTTCCAGAGAATTCATATGAATAGGAATAACACCAACGACTTGTGGAAGAAGAGGAACTAAGTTTAATTTTATTTCGGTAGTGAATGCTAATGTTCCTTCGGAACCGGCTAACAGTTTGCAAACATTAAAATCTTTATCTCCCATTCCAAAAGCATTACATTTTAAGAGCTGATCAATTGCATATCCGTTATTTCTTCTGTTTATTTCTTGAGACGGGTATTCATTAATTATTTCCTCTTGATTTTTTTGGTCGGATAATATCTCGTTTAGTTTTTTATATATTTTATTTTTGAGAGAAGTACCGTTGCATTTTTCAACAAGCTCCTCTTTTTTAATTGATTTAAAACAAACTTCAGAACCATCGCTTAAAATTACATTTGCTTCAAGAACATGATTGCGTGTTGAACCGTATAAAATTGAATGTGAACCGCATGAATTATTACCAAACATCCCGCCGAGCATGCATCTGCTGCCTGAAGCAGTTTCAGGTCCAAAAAACAACCCGTATCTTTTCAAATAAATATTCAATTCATCCAATACAACACCGGGTTGTACTTTAACCCATTTTTCTTGGGAGTTAATTTCGAGAATATTATTCATGTATTTTGATATATCTACTACAATACCGTTGCCTACTACCTGCCCGGCTAATGAGGTACCGGCAGCTCTGGGAATGATCGAAATATTATTTTCCGATGCAAATTTTACAATTAGCTTTATGTCTTCTTTTGTTTTGGGAAGAACAACTGCTTGAGGTTTTTCTCTATAAACAGAAGCATCTGTAGCATAAATTATTTTTGATAATTCATCTAATAGAATATCACCTTCAAAACTATCTCTCATTTTTTCCAATTGATAAATAGTAATAGAATTCATGCTAGTTAATCCTTAGCTTTATCTATTATTCAGTTTGTCTGATAAGTATTTAAACTCATCATCGCTTAATGTAACTTGTCTAAATATATCTATAATTAATTCTTTCGTTATTTTATTAAAATCTTCTTCCCTTGGAAAAATAAACACTCCGCCCAAATCTACGGCAGCGGGGCTAATTAATAATTTATTTTCACCTTCTTCAAAAAAATAGGAAGGTCTATGTCTGCTTCTAGGAAAAACCAACAGCCGCCAATTATCATTGTAACTGCTAATAATATTCATCATCGGTTCAAAATTGGATTGGTCTTTATTTAAAACATTATAAATCCTTTTGAACTCGGCTGTTATTTTCGAAATGTTATTTGATTCAATGGAAATAAAATTTCGAAGACAACCGGTTATAGCCGTTGTTACCTGTTCATCATCTTCATAGATTATTCTACCATACGTATTTAAAATGTCTTTATACTCTTCATCAATTTTCATAAAGCCGAAATTACCGGCTTGAAAATGGATATGATCCGGTGCTGAGGCTCCGCATCTAGGTCCGTTATAAAAAACCGAATTGTCTTTTCCCAGCATTGACGAAATAATAAGCATATTACCAATTTCATTTTCTATTGCTTGCGGGAAATGATTGACAGAAGGAATTGTGAAATGCTTGGAGAAAATCGGAAATGGATTAACCAAAAGAAAATAGTCATTAATTATTTTTACAGCTTTTTGCTCGACCGGCAAATTATCAATACATAAAAAACATGGGCGTGCTTCAATTGATTTTGCATCAACTTTAGCTGAAGAAGAAATAATTCTACCCGGATTAAAGTGAGCCTCAATTGTAAAATTATCGAATTCGAATTGTTTTACTTGAACCGATGTTAAACTTCGATATCCATCTGAAGCGAGTTTCCAATTATTAAGTTGATGTTCAAATAACCTTTCGGCTTTTTCCGGTAAGTCGCTTAAACTATCATCATCTTCTAAATACAGTTTTTTTTTAGCAAACTCTATCTGCATTTCTATTTTTCCTCTGACGCGCAAGCACCTCGATCGTTCTTATTCTATCTTTATATTCATTGTAATAGTTTTGTTTATCAATATCCAAAGCCGCGTCTGAATTACCTTCCCATCTTCTGCAAAGGTAGATCGGTTCATAAATTCTACCTATTTGATAATCTCTTGAGATCATTAATCCAACAGCATAATCCTCGCCGTAACTAACATTTGGAATTTTGTATTCACGAAGAATAGGTGTATGAAATGCCCGTGGTGCACCAAGTCCGTTAATCCTTAGCGCATTATTTCTACCGTTGTCCGGTGTCCATTCTTTATGATCTATTATTCCCGGAGGAATTTCTTCCAGCTTAAAATTGGTCATTCTGTATGAACCGATAACCATCGCACATTTTTCTTTCTTAAAAGTATCAACAATAGTCTGAACCGTATTTTCATTTGCATAAACATCATCGCTGTCTAATTGTATTGAAAACCTGCCGCATAATTTATTCCGAACAGCTTCATTCCAGCATCCGCCGATTCCTAAATTTTTTCTTTCCGGAATAATATGAATTAAGCGAGAATCTTTTTCTGCTATCTCTATTATTTTATCAGTTGTACCATCGTCCGAATAATTATCAACAACAATAAGATTGAATTTAAAATCGGTTTTTTGAGAAAGAACAGAGTTGATGGCGTTGTTAATTGTGCTCACTCTATTTTTTACCGGAATTATAACCGATGCTTCGTATTCAAAATTATCATTATCAATTTCGATTTCTTTAAAATCCGGGGCGAGATAAGCGTCAATTTTCTTTAAATGATCAGTAACCGCTTTTTCCATTTCGACCTGAACGTCACGGTTCTTGGGATTTACATAATCAAATTGTTTTACTCCGCTTTTTCTTAAATCTGTTTCGGTAGTAGTATATAAATATTCCGGTATTCTCAGAATGTTACTTTCTCTGGCGAGGTGCAACCGTAAATTATATATGCCTGCATACTTATATTCGTTTTCATTTTTGAATGATTTGAGAAATTCTGCATTTAGAAACATCAGATGACCGAAATCAAAATCATCCCTCAAACTTCCCAATTGGTAATCACATACCGGATGCCGAATTAGTGAGTTTTCTTTGATTGAAAAATAATTTGAATATACTAATCCGGCGCCTGTAGAATCTATTATACTATAAAACCTTTCAACAGCAAACTGACCTAATTGATATTTGCCGTCTTGGGTGAAGAACAATATGTATTTTGTTTGTGTTTTTTTAATAATCAAATCAACTGTTACTGAGCTAGTCAAATCGTTTACTCTCAGGATTTCACAATTATCAGGAAATTCATTTATTTCATCGTTAGCTAATAGATAAACTTTAGAAACGAGATGACAATTAAGTAATTCCGTAATTGTATTTATGCTATGCTGCGAACCACTATAAGGAAGAAATACTGTGATCATCTAATAAAATATCTCCTGTTAGGTTATATAGTACCTTCTTGAACTAAAATGAGGGTGGTTCCAAAAACCATCTTATTGAAAGCTTAAACGCAAAGAGCGCAGAGATTTCGCAAAGTACGCGAAGAATTTTGTGACATAGCCATCACTTTGTGAAAGTTTTTAGAACTACCCATGAATTAACCAGTTTTATTAATTTTTCTAAAATCATTAAGAATGATGAATGCGTACAAGTATCTATTAATATAATAAAGAGTCTTCAACATAAAACAGATTCGAAAACAGAATTAATTTACCAAGAGAAGAGAGTTGTATTCGCAATTTCAGTTATAAAGAATTCCCCTCTTAATTTTTATTTTTTAAGAGGGGAACATGAATCTCGAAACACAGAATTTCTTTCGATAATGTCCTTATTTCATCAGCAACATTTTCTTTGAAATTTTATAATTACCGGAACTAAGAATATATAAATACATTCCACTTGATAAATTTGATGCATTGAAATCTACCTGGTATGTGCCGGCACTCTTAAATTCATTTACAAGAACAGCAACTTCCTGCCCGAGAGTGTTGTAAACTTTTAAGCTGACAAATCCTTGCCCGGGAATTGAAAACTTAATATTAGTAGTTGGGTTAAATGGATTTGGATAGTTTTGCGATAATTCATAACCGGTTGGAATTTCATCAAGCTTTTCTACATCAGTACCGACTTGAACTACTTTCTGGCTCATCCAGTTTGACGTACCAAATTGAGCAATATATGCTGTTCTACCATCATTACTAAATGCCAATCCTCTTGGTCTTTCATCTGGTTTTGTTGGATCAGTAAAAGCGAGTTTTAAACTATCAACAATTTTTTTCTGAACAACATCATAAGCATACCAAGTACCAATTGTAAATTTGCTGCCAGCATCTGGTTTATCATTATTTGATCCTCCAGACATCCATAGTTGATCGGTCTTTGGACGCCAAGCAAAAGATTCAACGGCTGCACCAATCATTATGGAATCTTTCAAAGTGAAGTTTGAAAATTCATCGGCTCTGTTATACACATACACCTTTTTAGTTGTATATCCAGCCCAGTAAATAGTATTACCATCTTTTGAAACTTCAAAAGCCCTAGAAAAACCTGGTGCTTTAGTTATTGCGCTTCCTATCAATGTCAAGTTTTGGTCGTACATTTCTACGGGTCTTTGACCCTCGAAAACGGTACCAACAAAAATAGTTCCAGTAGAGGATACAGCTGGCGCATTTGGACCGTTGGTGCTAGGCAATAAAACTCTCTTAAGCCCTTTTCCGGTTTTATAGTCAATAATATACATAGATGGAAAACCAGTAGTTAAAATAATATTGCCATCAATATTAGTTCTCATCCCCCTTTGTGTAGTGCTGTACATAGTATCACCCATAACTTGGAATATAGGTGAAAATGACGCCTGCGTACCGTCAGGATTAAAAATATAAGTTAGGTATACGCTTTTTTTAAGAGTATCGCTGGGAGCTACAACATATTTTGCAACATTCGAGTATTTACCTATCCATATCTTACCATCAGGATCTACTGCGATTGCATTGTTGACCTGTGCTTTCCAAGTTGCATCTGCATTTGGGAACACACCCATATTTACCCATTGGGCATTGCTTATGCTCGCTGTAATTAAAACTATTGCAAGCAAAAATGTGAATTTCTTTAACATAATGACTCCTTTTTATTGTTTGTGTTTTAGTCTTGTTAAAACAATTAATTATTGTGATACCTCTTTTTATTATCTATAAAAATTATTGTCTTCCATAATAAGGTGCAGTCAATTTTTGCATATCAACACGTACTAATGTGTGAAGAATAGATCCTGCATCTGTATATTCTCTAATGTAGAATAGATTCTTTTTAGTACCCCAAAAAAGAGATTTAACAATGGGCCTTATCATACCCGGATATAAACTTGATGCAGTACCAGCACTTGTCACAACAATAAATGAATCATTTTGGTCAGTTCCAACTATTAATTCACCATCTTCAGCAAATGTAATGGCACCGATTTGAATTTTATTTAATCCATATTTTGCACCAACATCAAAATACTTTTCTTTATTGCCAAGTGAAGTGTTGGAATTAATTTTATATCTGTATATAGCTTCTTCACCATCTTTCTTACCGGCAACGTATAAGTAACCATTATAAACTCTTAAAGACGAAACAGTATAATCAATCGGGAAAGCTGTACTTACTTTAATTAAATTCCCGGGAGTAACGCTATACAAATTCCCTCCGCTTCCAGCAGTCCAAATATTTTTATTCTCATCAAAATCTATGGCAACAATAGAAATACCTGTAGGGAAGGTAACATAAGTCGTACTCGGCTTTCCTTCTTCCACCTGGAAGATTGCTCTCAAATTTCTTGTGCCGTATAAAATATTATTCGGGCCCATTTTCATATCGAAGAAGAATGACTCTCCACCTTTGGGAGCCCAGTCAGTAAGCTTTCCATCAGGAGATATTTTTTTAACACCTTTATCTTTTACATATACAAACACATTTTCATTCTTATCAACAGCCACTGTCATCGGATCATCAACACCTTTTGCAAACGGATAGTAAACGCCAACTGCTTCAAGCAGATTATACTTTACAATATTGCTAAAGTCTTCAACACCTTTAACGGCAATTTTAAGATCAAGATCATTTTTAATTAACGTAGGAGCTTTCACAACAAGATTAGTAGCTGAAGCCTGTAATACCGTAGCTTGAGCAGTACCGAAAAAAACGAGATTCTCTTCTTTAACAGAAGAAAAATTTGATCCGTTTATTGTAACTTCGGTAACACCGGCTAATGCTTCATTCGCAGGAATAACACCGGAAATAGCCGGTGTGCTGCCTTTAGGTTCGACTACATATAAACTTGGAGCCGCTTCCTGGTTACAACTGTAAATTATAACCGTAAGAGTAATTACTATCGCCAAAGAAAAAATTTGTTTTTGCTTTTTCATATTTAGATACCAATATTTTTTTTCAATTGAATGAACATTTTGCATTTAGCTAGAAAAAAAAGTTAAATGTAAATCTATGGACATTATTAAAAATTCCATACGGTTGATAAGCATAATCAAGTCCGAGATTCATGCCTGAAATATTTCTCTTAACGCCAAATCCAGCCGAGAAATTGTGTTCATCTGCCGGGGAAACAAATCCCGCTCGAACAGAAAACATATTGATAAAAGTATATTCGGCTCCAACGTAAATTTGTTCACTATAGTCACGCGGATGAGATGCATCTACCGCAACAATTAATGAATGAGTGTTTTTATCAATGTTAAATAAATCCATTGCATCTATAGATAGTCCGATTCTAAATGTCAAAGGCAACTGAAAAGTTTCTTCTTTATACTTTAATTCCGCCGAAAAATTTCTAACACTCATTCCAAAATTCAAGCTCTTAAAACCGGTTCTGTAAAGAATGCCAAAGTCAAATGCCATAGCACCCAATGAATTATCTTCATTTACATAGTTACCATTCTCATCTACATCAACTACACTGCTACCCAAATTCTGTTTAACATATTTAATATTACCGCCAACGGAAAACTTTGTAGAAAGTGCTTTTGCGTAACCAATTCCAAATGAATAAGATCTGGGTGAATAGGTACCGACATCTAAATAACCTTTTTCATTGCTGGCTACTACCGTACCCATAAATTCGCCGTAGTCAACCGATAAAAATGAAATTCCGAATACTCCGTAATCACCGTCAAATGGTGCAAAAGCAATAGCGGAGTGAATGTAATTGATATCGGCAATCCAGCTTACATTTCCGACTGTTAAAGAAGTAAATTCTTTAATTGAAGCCATTGTTGCAGGATTATAAAAAATAGCAGAAGCCGAAGCTAAATCAACAGCAGTAACAGCCTCCGAAAAACCACTTGTTCTGGCATCGGTGGATACACTAAGAAACTTCATACCGGTTTGCGCAAGTTTTTTATCTTGTGCATTTAAGGTGTGAGCGAGTAATCCCAAAATTAGCAATGTAATAATTGTATAATTTCTCATTTATTTACCCAAAATTATTTTTATCTGATAATAGCAAATTTGACTATATGGTTTTGACCCGTAGTTTTATCAGTAATAACAGCAATGTAAATACCACTTACAATTATTTGATTCGATGAAGTAACCTGATACCAGAACTCATCACCGCTGCCATTAGTATGTTCAATAGTTTTAATTAATTCACCTAACTCGGAATAAATTCTTATTGTACATTGACCCGGGATATTATAGAATGCAATTTTATCCTCATCATTCACACCTGGAAAACGAACACTGCCTTTTGCAGAAGCGTTAAACGGATTAGGCACAATTCTTATATCGCTCAATTGGGTGCCAGCTTGTCTTTGAAGATTAGCTGGGTCGTATGTTTGAGTAAAATATTTTCCGCTCTCAAGTCTTCCGGCAGGTGTGCCGGGTCCACTCGGTGTAGGAATCCCGACCGCAGTTATATAATAGTAATAATTGAAACCTCGAACCAAATCTTTATCATCGTAACTTCTTTCGCTGGCACTCTTGGTTTCATAAATCATTGTATAATTACTGTCAACATTTCCAAGTGCACGATAAATTCTAAATGCAGCCGGCGGATTAGGATCGCTAGAATTTACATCCCACTTAAGAGAAATTCTATCGCCGCCTGAATTAACTTCAAAAGTTGTTGGAGGCATAGGTGGTTGGGGTAATTTCCAACCGGAATTAAAATTTTCAGTCACTCTTTTGAAGGTTTGAAAAAGCGAATCTTTTCCCTGCATTACAATTCTATTTTTTGCCTCGGCTGTTATTTGTCCCTTTTTATATTTTATCCCTGTCTCAAGTTGCAGTTTTCTTCCAATTCCATTTACAGCTTCAGCCATTACTATTCTTACACTTTCGCCGGGTTTGAGCGTATAAGGACCATATCCATTATTAAAAGAAATACCGCCGGAAGCATTTCCCACATTTGGTGCGGATTTTTGTACAGCAAAATCTCCACTTGGTTCAACTACATCCGCATGTCTTGGTGCTTTGTGCCCGGCTGACATCAATGCATATTCTTGAGTCATTCTATCAATATTTAATGCATTAGCTCCAGCCAATAAAAGCGGGTGATCCGAATTAATATAATCTGTAGTTGTTGGTTGTTTTGGATCATCAACTTTTTCAGTTGCTGATTTATCTGCATATAAAGTTAATGTACCGATAAATTGTGTCCCGCCTAATCTTCCAACAGTATCGGCTTTATCATTGTATATTGCAGCATTGGCGTTAAGTGCCCAAATCGGTCCACCAATGTTATCATAGCTTACATCTTTACCGGGAAAGTATCCGTGCCATGAAAATTGCGCTCTGTATTTTTCATTTACAGGATCGGTTTTTACGCCATCTCCACGAGCATCATTCATTGTATTGATACCCCAACCTGATGCATTTCCTACTACATATCTAACAGATTGATTTATAGCATTTCTGTAAGTGAACCAAAAATATGCGTCCTTAATAGTATTGTTCGGGAGTTCAATTTGACTATCCGAATCGGTATTGCCTGTATTAGTAAAAGTGTATTCATAAACAATGTAGTTGTCGTTATACTGTTGAGCAAATTGGAAGATCTTTCTTTTTACTGTAATTCCGAGTTGAGTATTAACTACATTTTCTATTACTCTATCGTAAGGTATGGTCTTATCAATTTTATCTATTTCAACATTTTTTTGGAAAGACAAAACTCCATTTACGAATACATTTGAAGAAGCAAATTTGGAAGTCAATTCCATTTTAACCGGATAGAAAGGATAGAATTGGGGAGGTCTAGGACCAGCAGTTACAACTTTGAATGGAAAATATTGACCGTTTTCATCAGTAAAATCTTTTGCCCCAATCCACATTCCCCTAGCTGCCTGAATATCCTGGTAAGAATAAATAGCCGGCCACTGCATTCCAAATTGCTGCCTTCTAACAAATCCTGCCTCTTCTAATTCCGAACCGATTTCAGAATACCAATTGTGCAGCGAACCGGCAGACATCCAAACATTTTTGAATTGCCCGTAAGTAACAAATTGGATTCCAATTGATATTAGTAGAAGAAGCCGAAGGCAACTTTTAATTCTGTAAAAAACTGAGTTCATTATTTCCTCAAATTTTTCTAATGAATTTTAATTTAAATCGTAATTAATTTTAATTCCCCAAAAGATTGATCTTGGGTTTAAAAATGCCGAGTACTCCAAATTAGGCATGTCTATGTAAGATTTATTTTTTCTCCACTCTTCTTTCTGAGAGTCGCTGGCATTTTCATCCCAGGGAATATAAGGACCGGTTCTGATATCGCCTGGTTTATCATCTCCAGCAATGAACTTATAATTACTACCAAATTCTCTATACTTTTCAGGTAAATGGAGTGATCTCATATAATCATCATAATCATTTAAGTCAACAAAACCGGCTTTATAACCGAGTGTCTTAATATTGAAAGCATTAAGAATATCGGCAAAGAACTCGATATTAAATGGACCAAAATCAAAAGCTTTGGAGATTCTAAGATCAACATTGAAATTATCTGTCCACTGGATGTTATTATTAAATCCCGGCTTAACACCACCCGTACCGGTCCATGAAAAGTTTACGCCTGCCCGCCAGGAAGCTAGTATATTCATTCTCAAATCTTCGAGCGGTTTTATACCAAAAATTTCCGGACCCCATTCAAGCGGAGTGAATAAATCAACATTAGCTCTTGCATATGGTCTTGGTATCGGTTTAACCTGTTCAAAAAACGTTTTATTTCTTTGATTCTCTCTTTGAATGGCTGGGTTTTCAGAATTATCTCTTAATCCAAAATTTCCGCTGGTGGAAACTTGATAAGTATAATTAACAAAACCTCTAACCCATTCTCCTCTGTTTTTGGTAATGGTAGCTTCAAATCCTCTAATATCTTCATAGCTATCCGGTTCCGGAATTCTATAACTAACCGAGTTATCTCTGCTTGTATATAATACAAGTCTGGGTTGTTCGGAAATATCTTTATAATAACCGGCAATTCGTACTAAATATTCATCAAATAAATTATGCTCATAGCCCAATTCATAAGCAACAGTTTTTGGAAGAGGATTGTTTGGATTTGCCAATCTGGTTACAGCTTGAGTAACTGAACTTCTCCGTAGTAAGTAAAGATCCTCAGGAATAGGCATTGATCTGAAATGTCCGTAATTAAAATACAATTTACTATCTTCCGAAATTGGGAATGCTATACCTAATCTTGGACTTACATCAAAATTAGCTTTGGTAGCGTCTTTTTGTAAAAGAGTATCAATTCCCGCAGAGAGAGTTCCTGATAGTGCTCTATCGTATGGATTTGTTAATACGTACCAGTCACCATTGGAACTGCTATAATCCAATCTTATACCGATATTGGCAATCATTCCTTCGAATTCCAATTTTTCCTGAATATATAAAGCTCCTCTAATAGGGAATGTTTGCCATGAAGAATGACTATTGTTGCTCGGAAGGGCCGGTTCTATTAAAGCATAATTCACCGCGTTATCAGTATAAACAAATTCCAACCCGGCTTTTAAATTGTTATACTTATCTAATTGGCTAGCAATATCAAATCTTGCAGACCAGGTATTCACTTTACTGCTGTCTCTTGAATTACTAAAACCTAAACCCATATTCATAGAAGAACCAATTCCACTGCTTGTACCGCTATAATACCCGAATGGAGCTTCATCAAAAAATAGTTCTCCGAATCCATTTACCTTTGCAGTAAATCTCGGTGTGCCCGGGTTCGTTTCATATCGGGTTCCAAATTGATTTATAGTAACATCATAATATGTGCTAGAGCTTAAAACATGTGTAAACTTTAAGCCATAACCTGAAATAAATTTCTGAGTGGGTGCCCAATAATCCGTTGCAAAAACTCTGGAGTCAAGATAGCTGGCGCCAGATCGAAAATCGAGTTCTTCGGCAATTCCGCCTGCCGATCTAAAAATTCCGGCAAGTCCACTTCTTGAACTTGTTGTTCCCCATTGTTTACCCAATATACCTTCAAGGGATAATTTCATGCCGGATTTTAAATCCGAAGTTAATTTAAATTGGAAGTTATAATCTTTATAAGAATCTTCTGATAAAGGAACCAGATACATTTCTCTAGTAGTTCTATAGGAAGTAATAAAAGTAAGACCGCCCAATTCCTCGCTAATAAATGGAACGGGACCACTAAAACTAAAGTCGGCATCATAATCTGGATTTACAATATCGAGCTGTCTTCTATGCTGCCACATAAATAATCTTTGCGCAGCTTCCGGAGTCAAATCATTAGTGGGATCGTTATCTGCAAGTAATTGTTGTGATACTTTATTCCAGCCTCTGAATGGTTGGTATTGTCTCTTTGTATAATCATTCCAAACTCCATTATCGGTTCCCGTCCAAGCAACAGCATCATCAATATATGGTCTAATCCAATAGGAGTTTGGAGAGTTAACAGCTTCTCCAAAATGTTTTCTTGCACCAGGTTTATATCTACCGAGGAATGAAACAGAATACTTTCGTTTATCGCCCTCTTTAGTAACAACATTTACCACACCGGAACGGACATTACCAAACTCAGCATTAAATCCACCGGTTTGCACTTGAATTTCTTTTACAGACGTAAAACTAATTCCCGTATACGGAGTGTTATCTCTTTCATCTCGGAGTGTCATACCATTAACAACGAATGCCGTTTGATCTGCCCCTCCGCCTCTTATTACAGGTCCGGAGGCGGTTGATAAAATACCTGCTTGAAGGTTAATTACGCTTTGCACACTGACGACAGGCAGGTTTTTAATTTCTTCAATATTTAGATTGACTCGGCTTGATGAAACATCTTTTTGAACAATCGGTTGTTGAGCAACAACAACAACTTCATTTGCAAGAATAGCTTCTTCGCTTAAAGTTATATCAAGGTTGGTCGTCTGGTCAATATTGATTCTAACATTAGTAGTCGTACGAGCTGAATATCCTATGTAAGATGCTCTTACTGTATAAGTTCCGGGTTGAACATTTAATATTACATAGTAGCCGTCTACATCTGTAGAAGCTCCTAAGGTTGTACCCTGCAGCACTATGTTTACACCAACAAGAGGCTCTTTAGTTTTAGAATCGCTAACTGTACCAGAGATTTTTCCAGTAGTTCCTGCCAAAAGTTGAGAAGCAAAAAACAAGGTAAGAATTGTGAGAAGTAAAAATTTTCTCATATTCAAAATCTCCTAAATTTCAGAATAATAATTCATATTGAATTAACTAACTTAATGGAAAATTTACACTACATTTTTTATCGAATAAAATCAATGTCCATTAATAATCATTTTAGGGTATCTCTAATAACTTCTAAAGCTAATCTGCTAAAATCCGTTTACCCCGTGGAATAGTATTATATTCAATAAGAATTCAAATTTCACTTTATTCCACGGGGTAAATCGGTGTTCTATTTTTTAAATAATAGTTTTTAGAGATACCCTTTAATAAAACAATACTCTATTTAATCACCATCATTTTTTTACTTAGAATATGGGAACCCGAGTGTAATACATAAATATAAATTCCACTCGGATAATTTTCAGCATTAAATTCCGTAGAATAAGAGCCTGCGATTAAATCTTTATTTATTAATTCTCCAACCTTCTGCCCTAACAGGTTGTAAATCTTAATAACCGTATATCCGTTTTCAGGAATGGAAAATGAAATTTTAGTAGTTGGATTAAAAGGATTAGGATAATTTTGATTCAATACATATGATGTTGGTATTGATTCTTCCTGTGCTACGTCCGAAGAAGTGTTAGTCTTAAACTTAAACACATCCGCCAATACGCTGGAGCCATAAGTATTAATAGCCATCACAGACCATGTATAGATTTTATTCTCTTTCAATTTACTAACAGTAAACGAAGTATCAGTAACAACAGTATCAACGATAGTTATAGAAGGTAATATGGATAAACCCTCTGCCACTTGAAGTCTATATTTAGTGGCTTCATTTGATTTTCTCCAGACTAATGTCGGAGTTAAAGTTGAAAGCGTATCTCTGTTTAGAGGTAACAGTAATTGAGGAGGAACAGGAAATCCGGTTGTGAAACTCCGAGCATCCGAATAAATACTTTCTCCGGCCAAATTTGAAGCTGTAATTCTCCAATAATAAGTAGAGAGACCATTAAAACCCGTTACGGATTTAAAAGTATCCACAATGTTGTTCTGATTAATTATAAAATTAGTAAAATTTTTATCAGAAGCAATTTGCAATCTGTTAAAATTAGAATGCGCTGTATTTTCCCAATTGAATTTGATTGTATCTCTTTGATTAATTGCCAAATCTGCCGGAAAAATAACCAATGGTTTAGAGGGAATATTAACTTGAACCGGAATAACCTCACTCATCGTACTTTCATTATAGTTTTTGTCTAATGATGTTACTGCAAAGTAGATCGTATTGGTAACATCTTTAGTTTTTAAGGCAGCGTATGTCGTACCAACAATATTATTGAGGTTGGATGAATTCTCAAGATCAGATAGCTGAACCGAAGGAGAATTAAATTTATAAATTGCATACATAGAAGCAACATCACCGTCGGCTGCCTTTAAAGGTGCATTCCAAAATAACCCGTCCCCTCTAGCATTTGCCAATTTATCAAATCTTAAGTTAGAAGGAGGATTCGGTTTTATCTGATCTTTCCAATCCATCCCCGGTACCAGGGCGGGATTTTTAAAGTATTTGTTTTTAAGTGAATCGGTAAAGCTCAATGTATTACCCGGAATATGTTTAGCACTAAATAAAACAATACCGCTAACTTTATTATTGTTTCTATTAGATTTTAATTGGTTTGGCAATTCAGATAAGGAATAACTTCCATAAATATTACCGGAGTAAAAATGTCTTCCATATTGTTTTGCCGAATCAGCCCACCACGGCATAAGTTTATTATAATCCTGACTTCCTCCGA
Source organism: Bacteroidota bacterium (assembly GCA_021801605.1). Lineage (GTDB taxonomy): Bacteria > Bacteroidota > Ignavibacteria > Ignavibacteriales > Melioribacteraceae > Fen-1258. The sequence goes on along the minus strand of JAJYXU010000153.1, from coordinate 397 downwards.
TTTTCCAATATAATTGCGGAATAATATAATCTACAGATTTATCATGAAGCCAAGCAATTGCATCACCATAAATTACACTATAAGCATCCATGCCACTAATTAAAGGGGGGACACCACTTTTCCAGATACCGAAAGGACTTATACCGAATTTAATTCTGGGGTTAATTGCTTTTATTGTATCGCTAATTGCCTTCATCTGAATATTTACATTGTCTCTTCTCCAGTCTCCGATATTCGTAAAACCTCTTGAATAACTAGCAAATGTTGCCGTATCTTGATTTGTGATTTGATCCGGCGGATAAGGATAGAAATAATCATCAAAATGAATTCCATCCACATCGTACTTGGAAATGATATCTAGGACAACGCTTATATTATAATTTCTAACTTGCGGTAA
>JAJYXU010000113.1 GCA_021801605.1 Bacteroidota bacterium | reverse complement strand
TTATATCCCCTCTTCCGGGATTTATTCAATTTATCCTTTGAACATAAAAGGGATATGTAAATAATTTTTATAATTTATTTAACACTATTATTAGGAGAAATCCGATGTTTACCTCAAATAAAAAACGGTTAGGCGGGATTACAATCGCAATTGTAATTTTGCTTGTCTCTTTAACATTACTCGCACAAAACCAACCAAAGAATAATGCTGTGAGTAATTCTTATAATTCATCTTACTTGAATGCAAACATTCCGGAAAAGTATTGGCTTAGCGATGAACAAATAAATCAAGTAAACAAAATAAAAACAGAATATGACGGACTAATTCAACCGGAAATTGAAAAGCTCAACACTGTTCGCGGAGATTTTTCTGATTACCGGCAGCAAGATGACATTAACAGCAAACGTATCAGAGAATATCAAAACCAAATAAGTGGTATTGAAGACAACATTTACAGCTTAAGGATGGAAGCAGAAGGTAAGATTAGAAAAGTATTTACCAATAGTCAGAGAATATATTTTAACGATTCACGAATTGGCTGGTGGGATGGATTTTATGAAAGATGCGGCTGGAATTATGCGGATAACGGTTACGGAATACGAAACCACGGTTATATTGATTACGACATGAGACGATACGGCAGAGTATACAATTCCGGCAGGTGCTGGTAATATTTAATCGACAAAAAAAATATGAATCTTCCCGCCGCATGATAACGGCGGGAAATTATTAAAAAGGAAGAATTATGAAAAGTATGTCCAAAAATATTAAAGTGATAGCTCTTGTTTCATTTTTGCTAATTGCAAATGGTTATGCGCAAGAAACACATAAGGTAAAAGGCACTATAGGCAATGAAAAAATGGGGAAGGATAAAATTGTAATCTGTGTGCTTGGCACTAAAGCTTGTATGCCGGTAAGGATTGACACAAGTATGACTGTAAAATACCAGAATAAAGATACAAAGCTGAAAGACTTGCCATTTGGTCTTTATTTGGAAGCCGACATTATTGACAATAAACCTAACGGAAAGACACTTAAAAGTATAAGTATTGATGAAACAAAAACGGTAATTTGTTTTACAGAGTTGAAGAAAGAACAAGAGAATAAATTGAGTGATGTGTTAAGAAAAACTAAAGGCGTTAATAATTTTGAAATACATTCGGCATCTGGACAGGTATTTATTGAATACACCCCCAAGATAATTGCTTATAAAGATTTGGAAAACAGAATTAAAGAAGCTGGTTTTGAATTGGAATAGGGAAATTAAAAATGGTGAACTATACATTGAAAGAGAGACTTGTCGGAATATCTATTGCAGTGGCAATCCATTTAATAATTTTCTTAATCGTCTATTTAACGCACAAATATTGAATTGAACTTAAATACCAAATAAAAAGGGAAAATAAAATGGAACAAACAAATTATGGCTTTTCAAAAGTAGTTAATCTCGGCTACGACGAAGCAATTGAAAAAGTAACCGATGAATTGAAGAAAGAAGGATTCGGCGTTCTTACCGAAATTGATGTTAAAGAAACATTAAAGAAAAAGCTCGATGTTGACTTTAAGCCGTATAAAATACTCGGCGCTTGTAATCCACCTTTTGCGTACAAAGCTTTACAATCAGAAGAACAAATTGGATTGATGCTTCCGTGCAACGTAATTGTTTATGTGAATGACAAAAATGAGACTATTGTTGCTGCAATAAATCCGATTGCATCTATGCAGGCAGTAAAGAATGATAAGCTTGGCGAAGTAGCGGAAGCAATACAAGGCAAGTTGAAGAAAGTAATTAACAGCTTATAAAAAAGTGAAAGTTCTATATATAACATTTGCCGTAGTTTTAGTTGATGTTGTAACGAAGATACTCGTTAAGGGAATTCATTTGCCTTTTGTGGGCATCCGGTTAAGCGGGATGCCCTATGGTTCAAGCATTTCTATAATAGACGATTTTTTGAAATTAACATTTATAGAAAATCCGGGAATGGCATTTGGAATACGCGTGAGCAATAAAGAGTATTTAGCATTATTTACAATTGTAGCTTCAGTTGGCTTACTTGTTTATCTGTATAAAATACGAAAAGAATCTTTTTGGCTTAGAATGCCTTTAGCATTAATACTTGCCGGTGCAATAGGAAATTTAATAAACCGTGTTTTCTTCGGAGTGCTTTTTGGTTACGCTCCTCTGCTTCAAGGAAATGTAGTTGATTTTATAGATGTAGATTTTTTTGATTTACAAATTTTTGATTATTCTTTGAACCGGTGGCCAATATTTAACTTTGCAGATATAGCCGTGACAACCGGCGTTATACTTTTGCTTATTTTCTATAGAAAAGGGAAAGAAGAAAAAATATGAAGGGAAATTTAGAAGATAAAGATGTATCACTATCTGAAGTTCACCGGACTGTTCGAATTCCGGAGAAGGTAGGATTCTTCAAACAGCTTCTGGCATTTGCTGGTCCGGCATACCTTGTAAGCGTAGGTTATATGGATCCGGGCAACTGGGCAACCGACCTTGAAGGCGGCGCAAGATTCGGATATCAGTTAATTTGGGTGCTGTTAATGTCCAACTTAATGGCGGTTCTGCTGCAAACATTAACTGCAAGGATGGGCATTGCTACAGGGCGGGATTTGGCAAGAGCGTGCCGTGAAAGCTATCCTAAACCGGTTGGCTATGTTCTTTGGATATTCGCTGAAGTTGCAATTTCAGCGTGTGATTTGGCAGAAGTGCTGGGAACTGCTATCGGGTTGAATCTTCTGTTTGGAATTCCGCTGCTGTATGGTGTTATTCTTACAGGATTTGATACGCTTCTCTTTCTGGTTATTCAGAATTTCGGCATCAGAAAAATGGAAGCATTTATTCTATCACTTGTTGCCACAATAGGTATATGCTTTGTGATGGAGATGATTTTTGCTAAACCAATAGTGGGAGAAGTGGTGACAGGATTTTTACCGAGACTGACTTCTGATAGTTTGTATGTTGCAATTGGAATACTTGGGGCAACCGTAATGCCGCACAATTTGTATCTGCATTCTGCTTTGGTGCAAACACGAAACGTTGACCAGACAGAAGAAGGAAAACGGCAGGCAATGAAGTTCAATCTTTTCGATACGGTAATCGCCTTAAATATTGCATTTTTTATTAATGCAGCTATCCTCGTTCTCTCATCAGCAGTATTTTTTAAGAATGGAGTAGTTGTAACAGAAATCCAGCAGGCACACGAATTACTAACACCGCTGCTCGGAATAACGCTTGCAAGCACTTTCTTTGCAGTAGCTCTGCTTGCAGCCGGGCAAAGTTCAACACTTACAGGAACACTTGCAGGACAGGTTGTTATGGAAGGATTCCTTAGGTTTAAAATACGTTTGTGGCTGCGACGTTTGATTACAAGGTTGATTGCTATTGTTCCCGCAGTGCTTGTCATAAGCATTAAAGGAGAGGAAGGTTCGTATGATTTGCTTATACTGAGCCAGGTTATTTTGAGCTTGCAGCTTCCGTTTGCAGTAGTGCCGCTCATTCATTACACAAGCGACAAGGCGAAGATGGGAAAATTCGCTAACAAGACTTGGGTGCAGATAGCTGCGTGGATTGCCGCATCTATTATTATTTCTTTGAACGCAAAACTTGTATATGACGTGCTTGGCGGCTGGATTGCTTCTGCCGGAGAACAGAAAGTTTGGCTGTTGATTTTTGTCGTTCCTCTTGTAATCAGCATTGCACTTTTGCTGCTTTATATTATGCTGCCAAAGCAGTGGAGATTTTGGGTGAAGAAACCGCAGCCGAAAGTAATTCCGGAAATTGTTCATTCCCAATCTTACAAGAGAATCGGGGCAGCAATTGACTTCAGTGAAGTTGACAATAAAGTTCTTTCGCACGCACAAACATTAGCCAGAATTTATGGGGCTGAACTTTTTATCTTTCACGTGGTTGAAGGTGTCGGCGGTCAGGTATTTGGCAGTGGGGCTTATGATGAAGAAGCAAGAGACGATAAGCCGCATCTTGAAACAATAGGAAAGCAATTGGCTGAATCAGGATTGGAAGTCCATCCGATTTTAGGTTTTGGTCGTGTTCCTACGGAAATCATTCGCTTGTCTCGTGAAACTAAGATTGAACTACTTGTAATGGGCGGACACAGACATAGTGGAATTAAAGATATAATCTTTGGCACAACAATTACAAAAGTGCGACACAATCTTTCTATTCCCGTATTGGTAGTTTGATGAAAGAGCTTAACAAGATTGGGTATTCAAAATACCAACTTATGGTGATTGAGAATGCTGATATATCGAAGTAATTTGGGTGTGCAAAAAGTGATACTAATAATTCTCTAAACAAAGATTAGGATTCTCAACAATGAAATGAGGAAGGAATTTGATTAATATCTTATGTAGATTCAGTCTTAATTAGAATAATTTTTTGTTTTCCTTTGTGGCATTATGCTTGATAAAATGATTTTATGAGTTACTTTAGAATAAACATTATGAGAACAGCAGCAATAGGTTTTCTTATTGCTTTTGTTTCTGTTTTCCTTTATTCAGAAGTGGGTTTTGCTTTTTCGGAAAATGAAATATCTGAATCCAACGATTACTGCCTTATCGTTAAAGGTGCAGATTTAAATTTGACCAAAACCAAAGACTCAATTCCTATTAGATTAAATTCAGAATCTATTATTTGTTTTATTTTTTATACAGAACAAACACTTCATTTATCCTACATCCTTCAAGCTGAAAACTGTCATTCCACAAATAAAAATTCTGATATCTATCTTTATGGCTGCACATTTCTGATTTAACACTCCTCAACTTTTCTTTATTTCTTTAATTGAAATTGATTTTCTCTTAAAGAGTGAACACAGAACTTTAGAACTAAAAGAATAAGGAAATAGCGATGGGCTGCCACACAGTAACACAAGAAGTCGAAATAGATGAATCGAATGTAGCTGCAACAAACAAAATAATATTAGTCGGTCAACCGAATGTTGGCAAGAGCGTAATATTTAATGCTCTTACCGGAAGCTATGTTAATGTTTCAAATTATCCCGGAACAACGGTTGAAATAGCAAAAGGTAAAATGAAAGCAGACGGCAAGGAGTTTGAAATAATTGATACTCCGGGAATGTATTCACTTTTGCCTATAACAGAAGAAGAAAGAGTAACAAGAAATATTCTGTTTAACGATGAACCAAATATGGTATTGCACATAGTTGATGCAAAAAATCTAAACAGAATGCTCAGCGTTACTTTGCAGCTTTTGGAAGCAAATCTTCCGGTTGTTCTTGTAATAAATATTATTGATGAAGCCGAAAGAGCCGGGCTTAAAATCAACAGCGAAAAATTGCAAGAGAAATTGGGAATACCGGTTATACAAACTGTTGCAACAGAAAAAAGAAACATTGACCAACTGATGCTTACCATTCACCAGCACAAACCAAAGAGAAATAATGCTAACAATATCTTACGGTATAAAAATGAAATTGAAGAAGCTGTTGAAAAGCTGAAGCTGTTAAATGGACATAACACAAAAGTATCTCAAAGAGCAATTGCATTACTGGCGCTTCAAAAAGATGAAGAAATTATTGCCCACTATGATGAGAGCAATAACAGAAGCGAAGCTTTGAAAGTCATTAAAGATTTATCGGAAAAGACTTCGCAATCACTTCCCTATTTAATTTCACTTGAAAGGCAAAAGAAAATTTCAGAACTGTGTGAAGGTATAACGACAAAGAGGGAAACCGTTTTACACCAGCTAAAAGAGAAGCTCGGCAATATTATGATAGGTCCAATTACCGGCATTCCCTTTTTATTGCTTGTTGTTTATCTCTTGTATGAATTTGTAGGAGTCTTTGGCGCGCAAACAGCAGTTGACTTTTTAGAGAACTCCATCTTTGGCGAACACATAAATCCGGCAGTTACAAATTTTGTCAACGGAATAATTCCGTGGAAAGTAGTTCAAGATTTATTTGTAAACGACTATGGAATAATAACTCTGGGCATTCGATATGCGGTTGCAATTATTCTTCCGATAGTAACAACATTTTTTATATTCTTTTCAATAATAGAAGATACCGGCTACTTGCCCCGGCTTGCTCTTTTAGTTGATAAGCTTTTTAAGAAAATAGGATTGAACGGAAGAGCAGTCATTCCAATTGTGTTGGGCTTTGGCTGCGATACAATGGCGGTTATGGTAACAAGAACTTTGGAAACAAAAAGAGAGCGAATCATATCTGCAATACTGTTATCGCTTGCAATTCCTTGTTCAGCACAGATTGGAGTAATTTTTGCTTTGTTAGCTGGAAGCACGGAAATGCTTTTCATCTGGATTGGCGTGATGACATTTGTTTTTCTTCTCATCGGGTTTTTAGCTGCTAAAATAATTCCCGGAGAAAAGCCATTGTTCTTTATGGAAATTCCGCCGTTAAGAATGCCGAAGCTCTCCAACGTATTTGTAAAAACCTATACAAGAGTTGAATGGTATTTCAAAGAAATATTGCCGCTCTTTATTTACGCCAGCGTTTTTATTTGGCTCGGGAAATTAACAGGAGTTTTTGATTGGACAATAAAAGTTCTGGAATATCCGGTTCAATGGATTGGACTACCGAAAGAATCTGCCGTAGCATTTCTATTTGGATTTTTCAGAAGAGATTACGGCGCTGCCGGTTTATACGATTT
>JAJYXU010000025.1 GCA_021801605.1 Bacteroidota bacterium | reverse complement strand
TTCTAAAACAGATTGTATTCACATAAGCGAATAAGGCGGTTTGATATATTAGTTTTTTCATGATACACTAATATAACCCCTTATTTTGCTTATGTTTTTTTACTTTGCGTAACTTCAGTTAGTAATTATAAAGCCAATTTTTGTTTTGTAAAATTGCATTACAGACTTCTAAAGGTTTTTTTATCCTATGATTATGACTCCATCTGCAATATGTATATGATCTAAACTCAGGAAAGTGCTAGTAAATGTCAAAATAAGTTTCTGTGTGCCTTAATCTGATATCCTCTTTTAGTTCCGTAATCCGTGACGCAAACTCGCTATTTTCTATATCTCCTTCTCTTTTATTACCTTACAACTGTTCTATCATCTATTTTAAGTAATCTTGGAATAAATGCAAAGGAATTCATAAGTTTAATTACAGATTGTGATGAAATAGAACGTTTATTAACAAGCAGTATAAAAACTGCAAGAGGTATATAACTCTGCACTCTACGTTCATCACTCTGAATTCAAAAAAAATTCCTCAAAACAGAGGACGACATGAAAAAAGAAATTGAATTAGTAATACAACCCGATTTTATAAACGATTACACTTACCAAAAAAAACTCGCCGCTCAAAAGCTGAAACTCAATATTGAAGAGATAACCGCTGTTCAAATCATACGCCGTTCTGTAGATGCACGCAGTCGGAAACCTATATATAGAGCAAAAGCAATTGTTTATTTAAACGAAGAGCCGTCAGATATTTTTTCTCCAATTAATTTTTCATATATCAAAAACGGTAAGCAAGTTTTGATTGTTGGAATGGGTCCGGCGGGGATGTTTGCTGCTTTACGATTGATCGAGTTAGGGATTAAACCAATTATTTTTGAACGAGGTAAAGATGTACAGACTCGAAGAAGAGATTTAAGAGAAATTCAGCAGTTCGGCAAAGTTAATCCGGATTCAAATTATTGTTTTGGAGAGGGTGGTGCCGGCACATATAGCGACGGAAAACTTTATACACGTTCTACCAAACGCGGTGATGTTAACCGGATATTGAACATACTCGTTCAGCACGGTTCACCGAAAGAAATTTTAATTGATGCTCATCCTCATATCGGTTCTAACATATTACCTCAAGTTGTGAGTGCAATCCGCAAAACAATTTTAGATTGCGGCGGTGAGATTCACTTTGAATCACGAGTGACGGATTTTATCCGTGATGAAGACAAAATAAAAGGTGTTGTTGTTAATGGAGAGAAAGAATTCATCGGCGATTCTTTAATCGTAGCAACAGGACATTCTGCACGGGATATTTATTATTTGTTGGACAGTTATAAGATAAAAATAGAATCGAAACCGTTTGCTATGGGAGTCCGTATCGAACATCCGCAAAAGTTAATTGATGAAATCCAGTATCATACAACTGAACGGAATTCAAACTTACCTGCATCGAGTTACAATTTAACCTGTCAAGTAGATGACCGGGGTGTTTATTCTTTTTGCATGTGTCCCGGAGGAATAATCATTCCTGCATCAACCGGACCAAATGAACTTGTCTTGAATGGTATGAGTGTTTCAAGACGCGATTCTCCATTCGCCAATTCCGGATTGGTAGTTTCTGTAGATGAAAAAGACTGGATTGATTTTAAAACATACGGAGTATTTGCCGGATTAGAATTTCAAAAAGAGATTGAGCGAATTGCATTTGAAGCTGGTGGAAGAACACAACGAGCACCGGCACAACGGATTACCGATTTTGTTAAACGAGAAATATCAAAGACACTTCCTGATACCTCATACATTCCCGGAACAATCAGTTCGCCGCTTCATGAAATTCTCCCAAAGAAAATTGCAGAAGGATTAAGAAAAAGTTTACTCATCTTTGATAAAAAGATGAAAGGATATTTCACCGAAGAAGCTCAGATTCTTGCTGCCGAAACACGCACAAGTTCACCAATCAGAATTCCGCGCAATAACGAAACTCTAATGCATGTTGAAGTTGAAGGATTGTTCCCGTGCGGTGAAGGCGCAGGATACGCGGGCGGAATTGTCTCTGCTGCGATTGATGGCGAGCGATGCGCTGAAGCAGTTATGAAATACCTAAGCAAGTCTTGAATTTATTTGTTCTTACAATAAACCGAATTTATTTAATATCCTGGCAAAATCCGGCTGTTGTTTTGCATATTCTTTTAATGCTGAAAGAATTTTTCGACTTGTTTGCATTTCTTCATTTTCTTCTTCTAATTCTTTTTTTCGAAGGTATAAATAAAAAACATATGAAGGAATAATTACTACTCCAAATATGATAGTGATTAAATCGCTTGTATTCATTTTCTACCTCTTTTCTTTCCACGTGTAATATAATCTGATATTATGTTGATAGCTATGCCATAAAAAATAATTCTTAAAAGTTCATATACAGTCGAGATAGTTTTGAATAAATCTATTCCAATAAAAAGCAGGCAAACTATCAATACAAAAAATTTTAGATGATCAGTTTTTATTTTCATAACATAAATCCATGACTAATTTATCAAAAAGCCAAACAATAAAAAACAATAAATTGTTTCCGTAGTGATTGACGGTTAATTCACCTTACGCAATATTTATTTGTATAAGTGATCTTGATCTTAATCGTGCTCATGATCTTGCTCTATTTCGGATTTTCCATTGGATGAAGATCACGAGTAAGTGCAAGATTAAGAATTATAATAACTTGTATGTAAGATGACTTATTAATAAGATTTCTAAACTCTTCTACAGAAATTTCTATCTCTCTAAGTATTTCACGAATTAATGGGCGGGCAAGATCGCGATTCGGATGGTTAGGGACAGTAGTTGTTTTTCCGTCTGCATGTTTATAAAACAGATGACTTCCTTTTTGTCGAATTGCTGAGAAACCAAGATTGCGAAGGACTGAACCCATGCTCTTAAAATTAATTATTGGAAGTTTCGTCACACTGCAATCTCTATTTGTTGTAAGCCTACAAAATGTGGTAGGTAGTTTACTTCTTCTTTATTTTCTTCCAAGCAAAGTGAAAGTACTTCTTTAAGATTTGCATTCAATTCGTCAAGTGTAGCACCTTGAGTGTGTGCACCGGGAATAATACCAACGTATAATTTTGTTTCAGGATCCCATTCAACGTAAGCTGTGAAAGAATGAAAAGCAAAACAAGCGCTTCGCATTTCTAAAATCATAATTCCGATTTCCTAATTGCTCTTCAGTTCAAATCTTTGTTGAAAACCCAATCTTCTCAATTACTTTCGTAGCTTTGTCGGCGTCATCTTCGCTTTCAAATGCAATTCTAAATGTACCACCGGATCCTTCGCGGATTTTTAGAAGTTCGATGTCTTTGATGTTAATCTTATTTTCAAAAAGTGCTGTGGAAATTTTACTTATCACTCCAGGCTCATCTTTCACAAATACAAAAACATCATAGATTTGATGGATGAATCCTTTGTTCGATTTTGGGATCTCATCCCGTTTTACTCGTGCACTCTCAAATTTTTCGGAAAGCTTTTTGTAATCTTCTTTAGATATAGATTTTTTTATCTGTTCCAGGTCCGAAATAAAATTATCAATCGCTTGAATAATATTTTTTTTATTCAGTCTGATGATCGGTTCCCAGATTCTAAATTCACTGGAAGCAATCCGGGTCATATCTCTAAAACCGCCCGCGGCGTAATCGAAAAAGTTTATTGCACTCTCTCTGAAATTTGCCGAATTGATTAACGAAACCGAAACCAATTGAGGAAGATGACTGACCGATGCAACAATTATATCATGCACCTTTGGATTAAGAAACGTAATTTTTGCACCAAGCTGATGTATAATCTCTGTGAATGAATCAATTACTTGCAGTTCAGTTGCCGATTCATTCAAAATGTAAACACAGTTTTCGAATAAGATAGGATCAGAATTTTCAAAACCGCTTTTTTCTTTTCCGGTCATTGGATGTCCTCCGATATAAAAACCTTTTCTCTCTTCGGAATCCCAAATTTCTTGAAAGATAGATTTCACCCCACATACATCGGTAAGAATTTGACCGGATTTAATTCTACCGGCAAGCTTTTCAAATACAGTGATTGAAGAATCTACCGGAAGACAAATAAAGATCAGGTCGGATTCAAGAGCGTCTTCAAATGAAGATAATTTTTGATCAATGACATTTTGTTGAAATGCTTTTTCAAGAATCTCGGGATTATCAAAAGCGCTAATCTTATGGTTGGAAGAAAAACTTCTAATTGATTTAGCAATTGAACCGCCGATTAATCCCAGACCTATTATTGCAATCTTATCGATTTTCAATTACAAAGTCCTCCCGATTGCAATTGCGATTAAACGAAGCTCTTCCATCAGGTTGAGATAAGTTTCGGGCAACAGTGCTTGCGGTCCATCAGAAAAAGCATTTTCCGGATCATCATGAATCTCAATCATAATTCCATCGGCTCCGGCTGCTACAGCTGCACGAGCCATTGGCGGAACTTGATCACGCAATCCGGTTGCATGTGAGGGATCTGCAATGACAGGTAAGTGGCTTTTCTTATGAACAACCGGAATAGCGGAAAGATCGAATGTGTTGCGGGTGTAATTCTCGAACGTTCTTATGCCGCGTTCGCAAAAGAAAACATTTTTGTTACCGCCGCTAAGAATATATTCTGCTGACATCAGCCATTCTTCTATTGTTGCTGCTATGCCGCGTTTTACCATTACAGGTTTAGTAACTTTTCCCAACTCTTTGAGAAGAGAAAAGTTTTGCATATTGCGTGCGCCAAGCTGGAATACATCCGTATATCTGTCAATCAATTCAATCTGTTCGATTTGCATTACTTCAGTTACAACTAACAATTTATTTTCATCCGCAGCCGCACGCATTAATTTTAATCCTTCTTCTCCCAATCCTTGAAAGGAATATGGAGAAGTGCGCGGCTTAAATGCGCCGCCCCGTAAAAATTTTGCGCCGGACTTAGCAACAACTTTAGCTAACCTGAAAATTTGGTCTTCACTTTCAACTGAACATGGACCGGCAATCATTGCAATCTTGTTCCCGCCAAGCTCAACATCTTTGATTTTTATAATCGTATCATGTTCTTGAAAACTTCTGCCTGCTAATTTGTATGGAGTAGTAACACGGTAAACTTCGTCAACGCCGTCGAGTATGCTAATGTTGCGTGTGTCGAAATTTGGTTTTACTCCAATTGCTCCGATGATTGTTCGTTCGGTTCCGGTTGATCTGTGAATTTGAAATCCGAATCCTTCCAGATGCTTAACAATATTTTCTATCTGAAGTTCTGTTGCGTTTCTTTCGAGTATAATTACCAAGGTAAACTCCTAAAATTAATTGTGAAATTTTTTCTCCCCGGCATTAATTGCTATCGGGATAAAATCTTCTTTTGTTGGAATTGCGCATGAGAAATTTGGACTATAAGAACAGTATGGGCTAAAAGCCAAATTAAAATCTATTTCATATAAATGGTTTGAATCTGTGTTTAGTTCCATCTCAATATATCTGCCGACACCGTAAGTCTCTTTGTTTGTTGTTTTGTCGGTAAAAGAAATTGTGTAATACTTTTCTCCGCTTTTTATATTACCTTCATAAAAATTGACTTTATAATCTTTCTTATCATAGTTGATCATGAAATAACCATAACGAACCATCTTTCTCTCATCACCTTTAGTACCCAAAACCGTAATAGTGTCTTTAGGTGAATACGGATACAACTTGCTCTTAAAAACAAAATCGGAATCAACGTCAAAGTAGTTTAAATCATGGAATTCTATTTTGTCTTTTTTGTTGAATGGTGAGGAGCTATCATTTTTCATCCATTCATTTTTTGCTTCCCTTTCTTTTTCGATCTTAGCGATATAAGCTTTTTGTTCGGGTGTATAATTCTTTCTGCATCCAACGAAAAATAAAATAATGAATAGGACGCAGATGACGCGGATTGGACAGATTTTAGTTGATAAATCTGTGTTGATCAGTTCGATCTGTTTCATCTGTGTGCTATTTGAGTTTATCTTATTTCTCATCATCAATCTTCTTCTTAAGCTCACTCAGTTTATTCAATGCTTCAAGAGGAGTTAAACTGTTAATCGAAATATCGGAAATATGTTTGCGTAATTCTTCATCTTTCATTTCGAACAGACTGATTTGAAAATCATCCACTCCTTTAAGTTTGGCAAGTTTCGCTTTCTTCATTTCGTAAGGGGTAAGTTCTTTACTCTCTAAATTAGCAAGAATTTCTTTTGCGCGGTTAGTAACAAAAAGAGGCAAGCCCGCCATCTGCCCAACTTGAATTCCGTAACTATGATCTGCCCCGCCGGAAGTAACTTTGTGTAAGAAAATTACTTTATCGCCGTATTCACGCACTTCAACTTTGAAATTTTTTATACGCGGAAATAACGTTGCCATCTCATTCAGTTCGTGATAGTGAGTAGCAAACAAAGTCTTTGCAGCAAGTTTCGGATTCTCATGCAAGTATTCCGTAATTGCCCACGCAATTGAAATTCCGTCAAACGTACTTGTGCCACGTCCAACCTCGTCCAGCAAAATCAAACTTCTGCTTGTGGCGTTGTTCAAAATATTTGCAGCTTCTTGCATCTCAACAAGAAACGTTGACTCGCCGGCGGAAATATTATCGCTTGCACCAACGCGTGTATAAATTCTATCTACCAAACCGATCTTTGCGGAGGACGCAGGAACAAACGATCCGATCTGCGCCATCAAAACAATTAATCCGACCTGACGTAAATAGACAGATTTACCAGCCATGTTCGGTCCGGTTAATACGATTATCTGCTCATCGGATGAAGAAAGCTTGCAGTTGTTCGGAGTAAATTTTTCTCCCGGAGGAAGAATTCTTTCAACAACCGGATGCCTGCCGTCAATAATTTCGAGCAGGTCAGAATCATTAAGTTGAGGAGAAACATATTTGTAATCATCAGCGCATTCGGCAAATGATTGGTAACAATCAAGCATGGCAATCAACCGTGCGTTCTCCTGAATTACCTCTGTCTCGGATGCGGCAGCAATTCTAACCTGATCGAAAAGCTGATACTCAAGATTACCAATATTCTCTGCCGCATTTAGAATTTTATCTTCATACTCTTTCAGTTCGGGAGTGATAAATCTTTCGCTGTTTACGAGCGTCTGTTTGCGGATATAATTTTCCGGCACTTTATCTTTGTTGGCGTTGCTTATATCAATGTAGTAACCAAAAACTTTATTGTAACTTACTTTCAGAGAAGAAATTTTTGTCCTCTCGCGTTCGGTCTTCTGCAGATTTGTAATCCAATCTTTTGCATTTGTAGAAAGTCCCCGTAGTTCATCAAGTTCCGGACTGTAACCATTCCTTATTACTCCGCCATCGGATACAGCGAGCGGCGGATCGTCTGCAATTGCTCTTTCTATTTTTTCTACAATCTGGTCTAGAGAATTTAAACGCTGATTGATTGCAACAAGTGTATCTACTGATGTCTGATCCAAAAGTTGTTTGATGAGAGGAATTTTTTTGAGTGATGTTTTTAAATGAAGAAGTTCGCGCGGATTAACTCTTCCTGTACAGATTTTTGATGTCAACCGCTCCAGATCGCCGATCTCTTTCAATTCGTTCTGTAAATTTTTTCTAAGAGTTTTATTTTGAAGAAGCTCAGAAATAGATTCCTGCCGTTTGAGGATCGGCTCTAATTTTCTAAGCGGGGCAGAGATCCATTTCTTCAGCATCCGTCCGCCCATAGAAGTTGCCGTCTTGTCAAGAATTGATATCAGCGAACCTTCACGCTCGCCGTCTTGCATTGTAAACATGATTTCAAGATTCCGCTTCGTCGAGTGATCAAGAATCATATAATCGGAAGGATTGTGACGCGAGATTTTATTTATGTGAGTAAGATTAGCTTTCTGTGTCTCGCGTAAGTAGTTCAATGCTGCGCCGGCAGAGCTGATTCCCGCGGTTAATGTTTCTATTCCAAATCCTTTTAATGTTTTTGTGTTGAAGTGATTCATCAAAAGTTCGGAAGAGTATTCGTAATTGAAAATCCAATCATCAATTTTTGTTATTCGCGCGGAAGGAACTGCCTTATGAATCATCGGTTCGAGTTCATGCTTAAGCTTTTTGGGAATTAATATCTCGGAAGGATTGATAGAGCCGAGCTGCTGCGCAACTTCGGAACTCATCACTTCAAAAGTTAAAAACTCTCCGGTGGAAATATCGCAGAATGCAATTCCGGCAATTTCATTTTCCATGTAAACTGAAAGAAGGTAATTATTTTTTTTGTGATCGAGAAGTTTATCGGAGATTGCAACACCGGGAGTTACAATTTCAACAACTTCCCGTTTAACAATTCCTTTTGCAAATTTAGGATTTTCCATCTGCTCGCAGACTGCAACCCGGTAACCTGCACGGACAAGTTTCGGCAGGTATGTATCAATCGCGTGATGAGGAAATCCGGCAAGGGGAACGTCGCCAGCTCCTCCATTGGCACGTTTCGTTAGTGTAATACCCAGCACCTTCGAGGCGATTTTTGCATCTTCCTCAAACGTTTCAAAGAAATCTCCCATTCGGAAAAGCAAAATTGTATCCGGATAGTTCTCTTTGATCTTTCCATATTGTGTCATCAAAGGGGTGATTGACATAGCTTACTTTTAATTTTGGCTGAAAAATAGTTTAATGAGCGTTGAGAATCAAAAAAGTTGCCTGAGTCACTTACCTTACACACACGGTAGAAGTAGCACCTAACAAAATAAAGTTGTCATGCCCAAACGCATTAATCGGGCATCCATTTTATAGATTCCCGCTTAAAACATGCGGGAATGACAGTCGTTCTTTCCTTTTTTGCGTAAGGTGAGTGAGTCATTCTGAGGAACGCAGTGACGTAGAATCTCAAACTCAATTTTGTTCGAGATTCAGAATAGTAAACTTGGTTTAATGATACCCACCAATTGTTTATATTAAGTATGAAAACGAACTACATCAGAGAATAAATGGCAAGAAGAAAAATTATACTTGGGAATGAATCATCATTCATCAACAAATCATTTCCAATATTTGAATTTCACATTTCAAAAGAAGTGCGGAACAAATACAACTTTGGCGATGAACTCTTCTCGATAAACGGAAATGTTATTCTTGCGGATTTTCATGCCGTTAGATTGTTTGTCCAGAAATTAAACGCCAAGAGGGAAGTAAAAGATCATGTCGCGTCAGGACATGTGAATGCAGCCGGATTGATGGATGAAATTTACCATTACCTATTCCGTTTGTATGAAGTGAAAGTTAATCCCGGTGTTTTCAAAAAAGCGCTGAATCATCTCAACGAAAATATCGGCGAAGAGAAAACGCGCAAAGTCTTATTCGATTTTGTTTCTCAATTTCCCCCGGTTGATCTTCACAAAGGTAAAATCAGTTCGTTCGATTATCTTAATTCATTCAGCGCCGACCGATCAAATGCGGAAATTACAATTGAAGAGATGATCCTTCTCTTCGTTGCTAATTTCAATCCGGCAAATAAAAAACTGATTGAACTCTTTGATGAAAATTATTTATCTGAAAAAGAACTTTACAAAAAAGTAATTAACTCGCTCGATTCCTTCTTCCGTAATGAAAAAAAGTTTGGTCCTGAGAATCAAGATATATTCACACTCTTCAAAGCGCCGATAATCAATAATCCGGATAATATAGAAGCTCAGCTTGATTTCATTAGGGAAAAATTTGGAATCCTGCTCGATGAAAAATTTCTAAAAAGAATTTTGAGCGGTAAAGATTTGATCAAGGAAGATTACTCTTTACAATTCGGCGGACTTGGCGGCGCACCAACTGTTGTCCCTCAATATAAAGGCGGGCTTGATGCGGATTTTTTAACTCTTGGTAAATCCGGTTATAAATACGCGCTTGATAGTGCAAAAGATTATAGCGAACATGAAAATTTTACTCCGGATTCTAATTGGATGCCGAGAGTTGTTGTTATTGCGAAGAACAGTTATGTATGGTTAGATCAGTTATCAAAAAAATATCAGCAGCAGATAAGAACTTTGGATCAAATTCCGGATGAAGAACTTGATCAACTTGCACGCTGGAACTTTAACGGTCTCTGGCTAATTGGAATTTGGGAACGAAGCAGCGCATCAAAAAAAATTAAACACATCATGGGGAATATTGATGCTGTCTCATCGGCATATTCGTTATACGATTATCAGATAGCTAACAATCTTGGCGGCGAGTATGCATATAATAATTTGAATGAGCGCGCACGCTCACGCGGTATCCGTCTTGCAAGCGATATGGTTCCAAACCATACGGGAATTTTTTCAAAGTGGGTGATTGAGCATCCCGAATATTTCATACAATCTGCATATCCGCCATTTCCAAATTATAGTTTTAACGGACCCGATCTTTCGGATGATCCTACAGTTCAATTAAGAATTGAAGACGGTTACTGGGAGAAGAGAGATGCAGCGGTTACGTTTCAACGAATTGATAACCGCACCGGAGATGTAAGATATATTTATCACGGCAACGATGGAACTAACATGCCGTGGAATGATACTGCTCAACTCAATATGATCCGCAAGGATGTTCGCGAAGCGGTGATACAAAAAATATCGGAAGTCGCTAGGAAATTTTCCATTATCAGATTTGACGCAGCGATGACTTTGGCAAAAAAACATTTTGCACGGTTATGGTACCCGGAACCCGGGCGCGGCGGCGATATTCCATCGCGCGCAGATTATGCAATGACCAAAGAAGAATTTGATAAAACCTTCCCCGAAGAATTTTGGCGGGAAGTTGTTGACCGGATTAATATTGAAATGCCGGATACTCTTTTACTTGCAGAAGCATTCTGGCTTATGGAAGGTTACTTTGTTCGTACTCTTGGAATGCACCGGGTTTACAATAGCGCATTCATGCATATGATGATGAAAGAGGAGAATTCAAAGTATCGCGATCTGATTTCCAGTACTCTCGAGTTCGAACCGGAAATATTAAAACGCTACGTAAATTTTATGAGTAATCCTGATGAAGAAACTGCGATCAAACAATTTGGAACAGACGATAAATATTTTGGTGTGTGTGCTTTGATGGTAACGTTGCCGGGCTTGCCGATGTTTGCACACGGGCAGATTGAAGGTTTTACAGAGAAGTATGGAATGGAATACCAGCGCGCGTATTATCATGAAGTACCAAATCAATGGATAGTAAATCGTCATGAGCGCGAGATCTTTCCGTTGATGAATAAGCGCTATTTATTCAGTCAGGTCGCAAATTTTTGGCTTTTCGATTTCATTGATAACTACGGCAGCATCAATGAAAATGTTCTTGCATACACAAACAGCGAGCGTGGTGAACGTGCGCTTATTTTCTACAACAATAAATATGAATTTGCTTCCGGAAATATATTTTTTTCGTCTCCCAAGTTGATGAACAACTACGGCGGGACGGGAGTTGAAATTAAAACAATTTCGGAAGTATTGAAGATCAATCCTTCTCCAAAACATTTTTACATTTTTCGTGAACACATTTCTAATTTGGAATATATCAAAACCGGAAGCGATATTGTGCAGAATGGATTTTACACTGAACTCGGTGCATTTAAACTTCTCATCTATCTTGATTGGCGCGAAGTTTATGATGAATCCGGTGAATGGGAAAAGTTAACATGGAAACTCGGGAATAATGGTGTTCCAAATATGCAACTCGCATTCCAGGAGATGAAACTCGAACCGGTTCATTATGCTTTCGAAAAAATGTTTGACGAAGAAGCGATTGAAGGATTTATTAAAACATGTGTTCTCGAAGATGAAAAAGCCAGAGAAGAAGACCGGATAAGTTTTATTGATGAAAAATATTTTGATCTGCTTTCAACCATTAAGCATCATTTCAATCTTGAATCCGATTTGGAAGTGATCATTGAAAAATTTGAAGCGGAAATTGTCTCGGTTCGTAAATTAAACCGCTTGCTTGATGATCAGTTCGATCACAATAAAAACTCGGTTTATAAAGATATTCATCACGCGGTGCAAGTTTCCCGCGATACTAATTATCACGATAACTCAATCATTTTCATGTTATGGCTAATAGTTTCTAGTATGAAGGATCTCTTCCCGAATGAAGGTTCGATCAACAAACAAAATTATGTTGATCTACTGCTTCTCGATTCACCTGTAAAAAGAATTTTACGAAAATTGGGACGCGGCGAGTATGAAATTTATCACGAGATCAATTTGCTGAACATTTTCCAAAACAGTTTTGATGAAATGCTGGAGATATTCAATCAAAAAGAAAAAAAACAAATCGTTACTAAACTGACTGACCATTCCATAGAAAAAAAGAAAGACGGATTGTTATCTCTTCTGGATAATGATTTAGTCCGGAATTATCTAGGAGCGAATGAGCACGAAGGTGTTTGGTATTACAGCAAAGAGAATTTTGAAGACTTGATAAATTGGATCTTCACTTTTGCCTCTCTGCAACTGATGAACTGCGAAAGCGATCCGGAGGAAACAATGGAAAAATGCCTGGAAGAAAAAACGAAAATGTTTATATCATATCAGGAAAGATTGAAAAAGATAGTTGCGATGTCAAAAAGATCGGAGTATAAGCTGGATGAATTAAAGGAAAAGTTAATAGATAATAAATCTTAGGGAGAGAATTTGGCGGGGTTTGATAAAAATAAAATTCAAGAATGCTTAATTGCCATTTCTGACGATTCAATAAACCATTCCCAATTAACAGAACTTGTCAGAATATCTCGATTAATGATTCAATCTTACCTTATCAATTACCGTTCTAAAGTATTGGACTTAATCACCAGAAATGGAATTACTCTAACCGACTTATCTTATGATTGTATAGCAGATGCATTCGCCAGAAATGAAGAAAACAAATTCCACATTATTAAGAAATTCATTTCTTCCTTAAACCCAAGCATTAAAGAAATAGAAGTAATAAATCTATTTCTCGCTTATAAAAGTTTTCTGATTAAGATAACGGAAGCACAATTATCTAAACTATATTCCCAATCGGACCCGATCGGCTCAAAAATTCTAAGAAATGTTAAGGACGTTGTACGGGGCTCAGACAAATTTATAATTGTCAAAAATTTAAGAGGGCTTACTTTAGTTGCGAGTAACTATGATGAATTATATTGCAAACCTGAATTCCCATTGGAAAAAATAATAACTGAATTTAACATGCAAAATAATGGATCTGATACTCATTCGTTATTGGGACAGTTACACCAAATTCTCGTTAATCAGAATGAATACCGCAGAAGTATTTTACTTATTGATACTGTATCGTTACTTAAAAAATATTTTAGCGCTGAGATAAATAATACGTATGACGTAAATGGACAATTACTTCTATCACCGGTCCTTAATGATGGTTTTGAGGAATACGAAACTACGCAAGTAAAGCAGAAAGTTGAAAACTATATCAAAGAAAAAATCTTGCTGGATTATTTTGTTAAGGGAAAAATTAATAAAGAAGAAGCTGAATCCATTTATTTAACGATACAAGATATTATCAATGATTGGTATTACGGTGTTGAAACTAAGGATTCTATATATAAATATTTTACCGCACATCAACAGACAGAAAAAGAAGAATATCTTAAGAATTACATGACTAAAATAGAGTATTTAGTAAAACTTGCACGCGACGAGTTTGCAAATTATCTGCTGAAAGAAATATGATTTTCTGCAAATGAAATAAAACGCAATAATATTTATTATAGAATCAGAAAGAATAGAATGAAAAACCACTTAAACGATAACGAATTAGAAATATTAATTCTTGCTGAACATAGGTTGTCTGCTGAACTGTTAAGAGATATTCAAGAACATCTCAAAGAGTGCCGCTTCTGTTGTGAGAATTATGAAAAGATGAAATCTTTCTATTCATACATTGAAACTAATGCCGATGAGAATGAAAAGAATGATTCAATAACCGCTGAAAAAATACTGAGACAAAATGCACTGATAGAAAATGAAAAGATGCTTAATGAACACAAAAGAGCAGTAGCTGTTTACAACGGCAGTTATGAAATTATTGAACGCACTAAGAAATCCGTGGTAAGATGGATAGGAGACTTTGTTCGCTATAATCCGCTAAAATTTTCCGGTTCGTTGGTGCTTGTTGGTGCAGTAATAGCCGTGACCCTTTATTACAAAAAACCGGAAATGAAATATATTAACCCAACTCTTGCAATCATTAAAGAAAATGTTCTTTACGTTTATAACGAAATGGGAGATGTTCTTTGGAAAAAAGGTGTTCCCGGAATGAAAGATTACAGAACTGATTTTTCATTTGATAATCAGAAAGCTGTAAGTAATGTAAGAGAAATATTTTTAGATGATTTAAATGGGGATGGAATAAATGATTTATTAATGATCGGTAATTTTACAGCAAAGGGCATTTTTGCTAGCGATACGCTATACTCTTTCAATAATGAAGGCAGGTTAATTTGGAAATACGGTTGCGGGTCGTTGGCGAAATTCAATACACCAAGATGGAAGTTTAGTGATTTATTTATTGCAAACTATTTTACATATAAAGATAAAACAAAAAATAAAACACGTTTATTTGTAGTTGCTGGTACTATGTATGCGCCAACAAAATTTTTTGAATTAGATACACGAACCGGTAAAGTAGCACAGGAGTTTTATAATTCCGGCGGTATTACTACAGCTACAGTTTTTGATCTGAACAATGACGGTAAAGATGAAATTTTTATTGGCGGAATTAACAACGCATTTCATTGTGCGTTCATTGCCGTATTCGATCCGGATAGCGTCAGGGGATTTAGCCCTTCAACAGCTGAATATATTCCGGCTGAATATCAAAAAAATAGCGCTCTGCATTATGTACTTATTCCCCATTCGAGTTACGGCAAACTTGTAAGCTTAGCTGACTACAATTCAGTTGAAAAATTTCTCATTTCTAAAGAAGAAAAAACACTTACAGCATATGTTCAGGAAATACCAAACCTCAATCAATCACAAAATTTTTTTGGTTCCATTCTCTATAATTTTGGGAAAGATATGAAACTCAATAGTGTTGTGCCCGGAGATAATTTTACAACTAACTACAGCAGAATGTTAAAAGCAGGCAAGCTGAAAGAACCGCTTGATACTGCCTACATAAACAAACTTGCGAGAGGTGTAAGGTATTTGAAGTAGAATTTATTCGTATAAATAGAATTTTCTTATATTTCAGCAGAAAAAATAATTATCTAAATGAGAATTTACGTAGATACTTCTGTATTCGGCGGATGTTATGATCCCGAATTTGAGATTTGGTCAAATCGTATTATTGATTTTTTTATTAAAGGAAAATATAAAGCAGTTATCTCGGAAGTATCTGTATTTGAATTGAAATATGCGCCTTCCGAAATTCGACGGGTGTTATCAAAAATTCCAAAAAGTAATTTAGAAATTGTAAGGTTAACAGATGAAGCAGTACAATTGTCTAATCTATACATAAAAGAGAAGATAGTTACAGAAAAATCGCTTGCCGATACCCAGCATATTGCTATCGCTACGGTTCAGCAAGTAGATTTATTAATCAGCTGGAATTTTAAACACATTGTAAATTTTGATAAAATACGATTATATAATGCTGTGAATCTAAAATATGGTTACAAAATTTTAGAAATTAGAAACCCAAGGGATTTGACGAATGAAAAATAAAACAAAAAAATATTTTGATGCAGTTCAGATGGTCCGTGAAATACGTGATGCCATTTATATGAAATCGAAAGATCCCGGATTTGATGCCGCGGAATTTAAAAAAATAAATGAAAAATGGACTAAGTTGTTAAAGCAGCAAAAAAGCCAATTATTCCCTTCAAAAAAACAAGTAGCATAATAGACCATTAGAGCTAGTTCGAATACCTGTAGCAAATATATTTCTTGCTGGTAATACTACATTGCTTACACAAACAGACTTGCAAGAGAGGTAACTTACATGAGGTAATAACTCTCTAATTTATCTCAGCTTTTTATTAAGTCTACGGATTTTCTATTTGATATTAAAATTGATATTTTTCTCTGTGGAACAGCAAACTCTTAATGCTCTTAATGTAAATTAGATACTGTAGTGAATCTGCATGAATAAATTGAAAGTTCGATTTACCGAACATTTGTTTGAACAGGTTAAAAGAAGAAAAATATCTGTAGAATTGTTGGAGAAAGTAGTAACAAATCCCGACCAAAAATTTGTTGATAAAGACGACGGTGAACGTAAAATATGTCAGTCGAAAATCGTAGATAAAAATAAAAGGCAAAAACTTTTGCGTGTTATAATCGAAGAAACGGAAAAAGAAATAGTGGTTATAACTGCGTACATAACTTCTAAAGTGGAAAAATATTGGAGTGAAAATGAAAATAAAATATAACGAAGAAACAGACAGCTTAGTTGTAAATTTTTGTGAAAAGGAGATTGACGATAGTGAAGAGATACGTCCCGGTGTTGTAGCAGATTTTGCTATAGACGGCACTTTGGTGTCTATTGAAGTTCTTAGAGCATCAAAGAAAATTGAATCGTTAGATGAGATAACCTACAACTTTGGCAAAGCTTCGTAGTAAATATATTTTCTTCTGGTAATACTACACTTTATAAGGAAATGGGATGAATACTTTAAAAGGTAAAAGCGTTTCATTTAATAATAGAGACCTCTGAAAAATTAAAAAATAGAACACAGATGACGCAGATTGAACGGATTAACACAGATTTAATCTGCGAAAATCAGTCAAATCAGTGTCATCTGTGTGCTATTAAAAATGTTTCGGTTATGTACAATTCTATTTTTCAGAGGTCTCTACTCAATATACTTCATCGTGGGTTCCAATATCAACAAAGACAGCATGCTGTGCTTCTTTGGAATAGAAAATCACCCGTACATCCGCATCTACCCTGAAACTGTAAAGACCCTCTAATCTACCGGAGAGTTTGTGAGTTCTAAGCCGAAGATCAAATGGATCGATTTTGAATATCTCTAATCTTTCTACAAATCGTTCACTCAATAATCTATCTGAAAGGATTCTTCGCTTGTATGCTTTTCGAAATGAAGTGCTGTAAGAAACTTCTGTCATCCCTCAAGCCACTTACGTAAATCATTATTGTCTTTTGGAGTAAAAAGTTTCCCCTCTTTTTCCGCGGATTTTGACTCAATATAATGTTGATAGATTTCTTCGCGTCTAGTTTCTATTAAGTACTTGTCCAGCAAATGTCGCAATTCTTCTTTCTCTTCAACGGAAAGTTTTTGCACCTCTTCAACAACGGCAGCAAATGATGTACTCATACTCAAGACCTTTATTAAATCTTTATATAACATAGATTTTATCAGTGAAATAGTCAAACAAACGCATTAAGCAATACGGCTCTCGAGAATTTATCTTTTTGCCAATAAATTTGGAGTTGTACTATAAACTGCCTGCTAAAGTACCGGCTCAATTAAACATAAGAAAATAATTGAAAAAATATTTTAAAACTTTTCTGCAAAAGCCATCCGACGTGGGAATAATTATAATAACAAATCATATCCGGAGGGCAAATGAATTCATTTTTAAAAATTTCCATAATCTTTTCAATCTGTTCTTGTTGTATAACTGCTCAAACTTTTAAGGTTGTTGTTAATCGGTTTGATGATAGAACTGATAGAATTGCTAAAACTGAAGGGGAAGTAAAAGCAAGTTCTCAAGTTGGAGCAATTGCCGGAAGGACCGGAGAATCTTCAATTGGTGGTGCTGCCGTAGCAAGCGGGCAAGCTAGTGGTTCACGTCTTGAATCTGAAAAAGGTGATTTAGGTTATCAAGCCGCAGATATTTTTACAACACAGCTTGTAAAAACTGGGAAATTTAAGGTCCTGGATGCCAACCTTTTTGAAAGAAAAATATCTGAACTTCAGAATGGGGATATTGTAGAAGCAGCAAAATTGATTGGGGCACATTATCTACTTGCCGGAAATATCAGCGAAGCTGGAGTAGCTGAAAAAGGAGGATCTATTTTAGGTTTTGGTGGAAAATCTGTTGAAGGTAAAGTTAGAGTAAATATTACACTCACAAATACAACTACAGGCGAAATAGCTTTATCGGAAACAGCACAAGGTACTGAATCTCAAGGTGGCATTACTTTATTTGGTAGCGATGTTGGTGCTAAGAAAGATTTAGGATTACTTCTTTCTGCAGCATTAAAAGTTGCTGCAGATAGTTGTGTTGAGAAAATTGAAAATGTTGTTGGCGACTTATCAAAATATCCTGTTGAGTGTGAGGTGGCTTTAAACGAAGGTACAGTTTATCTGAGTAAAGGGAAAGATGATGGTATCCAAATCGGAGACGAATTCCAGGTAGTTGGTATAGGAAAGAAAATAAAAATAGGTTCAAAAGAAATTGTAGAAAAAATTCAGAAGGGAATTATAAAAGTAAATGAAGCTGTTCAAGAGTACGCTACCGCATTACCGAATGGAATTACTTTTGCTGAAGGCGATAAGGCGGTGAAAATGGTAAGGAAATAATTCTTATAAATCTGGATTGGAGGTAAGGAATTAGAAACAATCACTGTTAATAAATTGGACTAAATTTTAACCAGGTCGAAAAACCAAGGATTTTAAATTATGGCTGATGAATATTGCAGGAAGTGCAAATCAAGATTAACAACTTGCCCAACATGTAAGGGTAAAGGAACGGTGCTTAAAGATCTTGGTCTACTTTCTGGAACTGGAGAAAGACCTTGTAAAAATTGTAATGGAACTGGTAAACTCTGCCCTAAACATGGGAGTGATTGGTGATAAGAATAGCATAGATAGTATGCTAGTTAAAAATGTTGTAGGAACTATTATGGGAAAAAATTATTACTCTTAAAATAGTATAGATCATTAAAGGTAGATTTATGTTCCAAGGTGTACAAATTTCGTTTCCGTATTTATTCGTTTTGTTATTCCTAATTTTTCAGTTTTTGTCTTCAATTTATCCGCAATCAATTAGAGTGAAGACTTTTCCGCTTAGTAATCAAAGTAATGGAAACACTACTGCTAATAAACTGGACACCGATCCTTTTGGTAATATTGACAATGTTGGATTGGGGAGTGTTTCCGGTTGGGCTTATGATCCAGATGCCGGAACTGCAGCGATCAATGTGGACATTTATATTAATGATTCTTTTATTAACCGTACTTTAGCCGACCGCTATAGACCTGATATTCCACTTGCCGATTCACGAGTTCAAGGCGATAATCATGGGTTTGATATTTTGTTGCCAGTCTTATTTCCCGGGACATATATTGTGAAGGTCTATGCAATTAATTACCCCAGCGGGACTAATCCGCAATTGTCAAATACAAAGACTATAACTATTACTAAGGGGACAGTCTATTTAGATAATGGAGTAATGAAAGTAGGTGTCAATCTTGATTGGGGTGGCGCAATTACAGAAATAGTTTATAACAATGCAAATCTAGTTGACAGACACGATACTGGCAGATTGATTCAAACTAGCTTTTACGATGGCTCGTATTCGGTTGATCCTAATAATCCCAATTGGGGCTGGAATCCGGTTCAAGCTGGTGATAAATACAATGCTGTAAGTTCAGTCATTGATTACCTAGTAACCGATACTGTGATTTATACAAAGACACAACTATTAGAATGGAATCCGGATAATAAAGGTGGTAGTTCTCAGAAAGCAGTATTCTCATCCGCATATTTGGAGCAATGGGTTACACTGTCAAAAAACATAATCAAGTTGAAATACAGATTGAAATATCTCGGAATCGAGAATCATGCTAAGATCGGTTCACAAGAATTTCCATGCTTATATTTGATCCCAAGTTTACATAGAATTATTACTTATGATGGCGTTCTACCATGGCAGAAAGACGCATTTGTTGAAAAAACAGTACCTGCGTTCCCTTCTTATCTTATTTTTTCTACTTCCGAATATTGGAGTTCTTTTGTTGATGATATTAATTTTGGAATAACTGTATTTACAAACTCAAAGTCTCCTTCGTTTATTGCAACGAGAATCACCAATTCTCAAACCACATATTTAAATTCCAGTTGTTACTTTGATATACCGTCAAACAGCATTATTGATAATGAATTATTTCTGCTTGTTGGAGATTTATCTTCTGTTAGAGATCAAATATATAATCTTCATCGCAGTCGTGAACCAAAGATTAGTTGGGAATTCAATAATGACGGGAATAGCGAAGGCTGGGCTTCCTGGAATGGCGTCTCTTCACTTGTTGTTGCTGCTGGCGCACTAAAAGGAACTACAATAGGTTCTGACCCATATATCGTAAATTGGTCCGGGCTAGATATTGATGCCGATAAATATGATAAAATAGAAATCAGCATTAAGGTGAATGTTCCCGCCGAAGCAAGTTTCTACTTTACTACCATATCCGACAAAAATTGGGGAGAGAGTAAGTCCAAACATTTTGTAATCAGTGGCGGTAGTGACTTCAAAACTTATTCAGTCAGTATGAACACACTTCCGACATGGGCTGGAAAACTTTTTCAACTTCGTTTTGATCCGGCGAATGCAAAGGACGTGAAATTTGAGCTTGATCATATAAGGATTATTCCGAAATCGCCTACTGTAATTTCATTAGATGGGAAAAACAATTTACCTATTGATTTTTCTTTAAAGCAAAATTACCCCAACCCATTTAACCCGAGCACAACAATCAAATTCTCAATCCCTCATTCTCAATTCGTAATTCTAAAAGTGTATGATGTGCTTGGGAAAGTAGTAGCATCTCTTGTGAATGAAGAAAAGTTACCCGGTAATTACGAAGTAAAATTTGATGGAAGCAATTTACCAAGCGGTGTTTATTTCTATCGTTTACAAGCTGGAAGTTTTTCTCAAGCTAAAAAGTTATTACTCCTAAAATGAAATTGGAGAATAGGTATGGAGATCCAAAATAATTCCCGCTTCAAAACACTTTTGTCTCTTGGCAAAACAATTTCAATTATCGGCTGGGTTATAGTTGGTTTTGCAGGATTAACAATTTTTTCCAGTTTAACAAGCTGCATTAGTAACGACGGTTTTGCTAAAGCAATAGGATTATTAAGTTTTCCAATCGGTCTACTAACCGGCGCTTTTGGTTATTTTTTTGTTGCAATGGGACAAATGATTTCTTGTTTTGTCAGTATGGAAGATAATACACACAAAACAGTAGAATCACTACAAGAACTGAAAAGCCAATTACCGAATTTTAGTCCAAAATAATTTAACTAGAGCTAACAACAATAGCACGCAGATAACGCTGATCAAACTGATTCACACAGATTTTATCAGCGGAAATCCGCTCAATCTGTGTCATCTGCGTTCTATTATTTTTCATTCCTATAACATTGATTTACTGAATTGCCAATACAAAATTTAATTCATAACCGCTTTTCCTTTTTCAATTTCTTCCGCTAACATTTTGTTAATCGCCGCTGCGGCTCGTCTTCCTTCGCCCATTGCTAAAATTACTGTAGCTGCACCAAGAACAATATCTCCGCCGGCAAAGATTTTATCAACGGAAGTTTTTTGTGTCTCATCAACAATAATATTGCCCCACTTATTAACATTAATCTGCGGGGTAGTCTGACTTATCAACGGATTGCTGCTATTTCCAATTGCAACTATTACAGTATCCACTTCAAGAATAAATTCGCTGTTTGGAATTAAAACAGGGCGGCGTCTTCCCGATGCATCCGGTTCGCCAAGTTCGTAGCGGACGCATTCCATCTCCTTAACTTTTCCTTTTTCATTACCGATAATTTTTTTAGCGTTTTGCAGAAAGAGAAATTCAATTCCTTCTTCTTTTGCATGTGCAACTTCTTCTTTACGTGCGGGCATTTCAACTTCGGTTCTTCTGTAAACGACATAAACTTTTTCAGCGCCAAGGCGTTTTGCCATACGGGCTGAATCCATTGCAACATTTCCGCCGCCAAGTACAGCAACTCTCTTTGATGGATAAATCGGTGTGTCTGCTTTCCCTTTTTCGAAAGCACGCATCAAATTCGCGCGCGTTAAATATTCATTTGCAGAAAATACTCCAACTAAACTTTCTCCTTCAATTCCCATGAACATCGGCAGTCCTGCGCCGGTGCCAACAAATACAGCGTGATATCCGTCCTTATCCATCAAGTCGGTAAGTTTGCGTGTTCTTCCAACAACAAAATTTGTTTGGAACTCAACTCCCATTGCTTTAAGCACTTCAATTTCTTTATCTATTATATCGTTTGGTAATCTAAATTCCGGAATTCCGTAACGTAATACACCGCCTAGTTTATGAAACGCTTCGAAGATTGTTACTTGATGACCTTCGCGTCTGCAATCTGCGGCAACAACTAATCCTGCGGGACCGCTTCCAACAACGGCAACTTTTTTTCCTGTATCTGGTTTTATTTCCGGGATTGCGATTTTTCCTGTTGCACGTTCCCAATCGGCAACAAATCTTTCCAATCTTCCGATTGCAACTGATTTATCAACATCTTTCAAAGCTTTACCAACAGCACAATTTGATTGGCATTGAGTTTCCTGCGGGCATACTCTACCGCAAATTGCCGGAAGCAAACTTGCTTCTTTAATTACATCAGCCGCATTCTGATATTCTTCATGAGCGATATGATTAATAAAACGGGGAATATCAATTCTCACCGGACAATCTTCAACACAACTTTTCTTAACGCATTGAATGCAACGCATCGCTTCGATGCGCGCTTGTTCCATTGTGTAGCCAATAGCAACTTCATCCAAATTATGAGAACGTACTTCGGGATCTTGAGCGGGCATCTCCTGAGCCGGAATTTTCATCCGCTCTTTCGCTTTCATATCATCAATACGAGAGACATAATCTGCAATTAATTTTTTTGCTTCTTCGGATAATTGTTCAGCAGTAAGATGACTCATTGAAGCGCCTCCTTATTCTTAATTACTTGTTCGAGGAAACAACTGTGCGCCTCTCTTTCAAGTTCTTTGTATGAATTCAATCTCGACATCATATTATCGAAATCAACTTTGTGCCCATCAAATTCAGGACCGTCAACGCAAACGAATTTTATTTCTTTACCCACATTAACACGGCATCCGCCGCACATTCCCGTTCCATCAACCATAATTGTGTTGAGTGAAACTTGTGTAAAAACTTCGTATGGTCTGGTAGTTTCGGAACAGAATTTCATCATTATCGGAGGACCGATTGCAATAACCATATTCGGTTTCGGAGAGCGTTCGCAAATTTCTTTTAACGGTACTGTTACCAATGCTTTGCGACCATAACTTCCATCATCTGTGCAGAGAATAAATTCATCTGCAATCTCTTTCATTTCTTCTTCAAGAATAATCAATTCTTTATTGCGCGCGCCGATGATTGTAATAACATGATTGCCTGCATTTTTCAGCGCCTGTGCAATCGGATATAGAGGTGCAACACCAATGCCGCCGCCGACGCAAACGACCGTTCCAAAATTTTCTATGTGTGTCGGTTTGCCAAGCGGTCCAACTAATGCAGGTATCTCATCACCTACATTTTTTCCCGAAAGCTCAAGAGTAGTTTTTCCAACTACCTGAAAGATAATTGTGATCGATCCTTCTTTTGTGTCTGCATCTGCAATCGTAAGCGGTATTCTTTCGCCGTAATCTTCGTTTATTTGTAAAATGATGAATTGTCCGGCAGCTCTTTCTTCTGCAATTAGCGGTGCTTGAAGACGCATCATATATACATCATTTGAAAGTTGTTTCTTGAAAAGTATTTTACTCATCTACTCACCTTTTGATGGAACTGATAAGTTCTATTTAATTTTTAACTTCGGCGGCTAAAATATGCAATTAAGACTAATCTAAAAATGTTTTTTTTATTGATTGAAAAAGGGAGAGGTGATTAAAAGCATGATTGAAATTTAATTGAAAAGATGACCTCTATCTTACAGTATAAGAACTGTCGCTCAGAAGAACAACTTTGTTAGAAAAATTTCCTATCTCCAGGTTCTCCATTGCCCATTTTAGTTTTTCTAATATGCTTTTGCGATTTGGTAGTTTTAATGCTATTACGATGATTCCTTTATGATCCTTAAACTGCAATGGAATGGTATGGAAAAAATCTTTGTCGGTAGTAAGAAATATTGCATTTTTTTTCTATAGCAAGTGTGAATATCGAAATGTCATCAATACCTTCTAAATCTGTTGAACGTGTACTAAAGGTCTGGTGTCCCAGAAGTTGAAGATAGTCTTCGGCACTTTTGGGAAAATTTTCATCAAGAAAAAAATTCATGATGCTTTTATATCGTAAGGAAAACTTTCAAAATCTGACAAAAAGCTGCCAAATGAGATTGCATCAAGAATATCTTCTTTGGTTATTTGAGGATAGTCTTTCACTATCTCATCAATAGTGCTGCCTGTTGCAAGGTAACTCAGAATATTACTGACAAGCACTCTTGTTCCTTTAATAACAGGTTTTCCGTGACATATTTTCGGATCAACTGATATTCTTGCAAACATGTAAATTCCTTTAATAGGTGTTAATTAATCTAATCAAAATATAAACCGCACTTTGCAAAGAATCAATTTTTTCAACATATAATTTACGCGATAGATGGATAAATTATTTTTCATAGTGCGGTAAGAATTGTGGTGAGATCAAGAGCAAGAACAAGAGCATGAAAACCGACAACTGATCATTTGGAGCTAAAAAATTGCGATCTTAATACTGAGAGGAAAAATTGATGTGGTTTGGATTCTCGAATTATTTTCATCATGAAGATTTGCAACCCAATCACCAACAAAATATCCAATCGAGGCGGCAACAAAAACATCGGATGTCCAATGATTATTTTGATAAACACGCGAGACGGCAGTGAGCACGGCAGGCAGGTAAGCAATTACTTTTAAAAAATCAGTTCCTGCATTTTTAGATAGAACTGTTGAAAGCGAAAAAGCAAGTGTTACATGTCCCGACGGCAGTGAATGAAAATCGTCATCGAAAATTGTGAACGGATGTAAAGTTGCCGAACCTCTATCGGTAAACGGTCTTGCTCTGCCAATAGCAAATTTTAGAAAAGTAGTAATTGCGCCTGCGTAAAGAGTAGACTGCACAATTTCAAAACCGATTTTTTTTGTAGAAAGATCATTCGCGATTAATCCGTGCAGAGCAAAAGCGCCGGCAAAAATAGCAGTGGGATAAACTTCGCCCCAAATTCTTCCGGCTTCAATAGGAAAACTTTTGTAATAACTTTGATCTTTCAACACCGCATCGTGTATTGGTAGATCGGCTTGCATCAATAAAATAGTTCCGGCGCTAAACAAACCAAGTTTCAGCCAATCATTACTTTCCCATTTTAACGGCTGCTTGACAAACTGAAATGATTCGCTGCCGAATTGAGAAAAATCATATCTATTCTGAGAAATAAGAATAGACTGGAAAAAAATTATTATTAGAAGCGTCGAAAGAAATTTATTTCGCATAGGCGGTTTTACTTTTTGGTTGATTTGTAGACAATGATCTCAGCTTTTTCTATGGTAATAAGTCCGCCGCAATTAGCTTCTTCAAAAATTTTTTCTACAGACGGAATAAACTCTTCAATTTTTTTCTGTTCATCAACAATTTCAATAACCAGCGGCAAATCTTCAGAGAGCCGTAAAATTTTTGCGCTGTGAATTCTGCTGTTGCCTCCGAAACCCATTATGCCTTTGTAAACAGTCGCACCGGCAAGATTCTGCTTCCGGGCTTCCGTTACAATTTTTTCATAAACCGGCAGATGAGAAATCTTATCTGCTTCTCCTAAAAAAATCCTCAGCAGTTTTGCTTCACCTTCAATTTTCATAAATCACCTTGTGATTAAGTAAGCAAAATAAATTCCAAGAATAGTTAGAACTACATTTGTTAAAATATTCAATCCCGCAAAAAGAAATTCCGCATCACGAATTAAATTAAATGTTTCTAAGGAAAAGGAAGAAAAAGTTGTAAAGCCGCCGCAGAATCCGATTCCGATAAAAAGTTTTAATGAAGGAGTGATCAATTCCTTTTCATCCAAACCGAAAATCATCATGCCAAGAATAAAGCTTCCAATCAGATTTACGGAAAGTGTTCCCCATGGAAAGTATGGCGGAAATTGTTTTTGAACAAAGGATGAGACCCAATAACGGAACCCTCCGCCTAAACCGGCACCAATAAATACAATCAGATATTTAATCAAAAATGCCTCATTCGTTTCCGGAAATATAACACAAATTGATTTTTCATCTTAAAAGTTTTTTTGAAATCCGATGTAACTTAACCGGAAGGTAGAGAGTCTAATCACATAAAACTTCCCGCAAATTTTAATGCAAAAGTTCATCTTGAAACAAGCGGCGGTAAAATATCTAATAACTTCGCTAATTCAAAATCAGAACGTAAAAGACGAAGCGAAGTAGATGCCGAATTCAACGGCGGCGGCGGCGTTCTCAAACTCGAAACAACCGGCGGCGATATTATTGTAAGCCAGAAATAGAATGAGAGCATGATCTTATTCTTGCTCTTGATCTTATTCTTGGTAGTATCCTTCTTTTTTGCACCATCCTTCCAATTGGAAAAGACTTCGTTTTTAACTACTTTTTGATTGCAATTGAAATTTTTCAGTATAAAATTTTATAAAAATTCCAAGGTGGATTATGAAATTGGATTGGGGTCAATTCGTTGGTAAAACACTCAACATAACAATGTTCGAAAATTATGGTGTTGTTTATGGCAAAGAGAAAGGGGAACATCCGACATTTTACGAAATCGTGTTCAAGACTGGTAAATTGGTTCAATCGTTTGATGAAGGATTGCTTATTGATTCGAACCGTGAAGAAAAATCTTTTCAAGTTTATATTCCATATAACTCAATTAAATGCGTAGAGATTTTTTGAATTCGCTAAGAAACTTGATTTTTAATTTCTTCCTGATCTTTTTGATCCCGTTGTCTGTTAATTATGCTAAAGGACCGGAAATTAAAAGTCTTCGTGTTTATTCTTCGAATGATCAGATCCAATTTCCGGTAATTGATCATTCAGACCCGACAAAAAGTTTGATTACTATTGATTTCGATGTCAGATCGGACTACATGCCAAACTTCAATATCATCTTCAAATTTTGTGATGCAGATTGGAATCCATATAACAATGCGTTTCTTTCGAACCAAATGTATAACTCCGAAACAATTTTATGGTTTGAAGAATTGCCGCATAACGTTCGCGGAGCGCGTTATCATTATAACAGTTCTTTCCCTAACAACAATGTGACATTTCCATTTTCCGGCAACTGGAGATTTTTTATTGTTGATTCTCAAAACAGAGATCTGATTTTCGCCTCCGGAAAATTTTTTGTTGTCTATCCCGAAATTAAATTAAATGTACAAGTAGCAAAAGAGGGTTTACAAGGAGATATGAATGAACTTGCTTCTTCGGGTAGAACTCTTTCAATAAAAACGAATTTTACTTTACCCGATTCGCTCTTTTCATCAAATGTTACTCGGGTTGAAATAATTACCAACCGGAAATTTAATTATCCGATGGTGATTGATAGAAATTCATATACAGCCGATCGTTTTTACGAATGGAACGGATCGAACAAATTTACATTTATTGCCCGCAACATCCGTCCAGGCAATGAGTATCGCATGACCGATATCCGCGACGTTGGAAAATACAACACGCCGCCAATCTATGCCAGGTTCGGTGATATTGAGACATCAAATTTATTTACAAAAGGAAGAAGAGATTTTAACGGCGCGTCTTACCTTATGGATTTTAAAAATGAGAATGCTGATTATCTGAAAGTTACATTTAAAATGCGCCCGCCCGAGCAAATTAAATCATCAATCTTTCTTGTCGGCTCTTTTAACGATTGGAAAGTTTTACCTGAATACGAAATGTATGATGATAACGGAATGATGAATATTTCTGTGGAGTTGAAACGTGGTGTGTATGAATATCAATATGTAACCGGACAGATTGTGAACGGAGTTGTAGAAAATATTGATTGGGGACTTCTTGAAGGAAATTTTTACGAAACCGAAAATGAATACAACATTTTTCTTTACTATGCATCCGTTGAGAAAGGCGGTTATGATAAAATTATCGGTTACAAAAAAATTAAAACCGGAGCGTTATGAACAAAGTTAAAGTTGGTGTTGTTGGAACCGGGCATCTGGGTAAAATTCACACAAAACTCTTTAAGGAAGTTGAAAATTGTGAGTTGATTGGAATCTACGACCAAGATTTTGAACGCGCGAAACAAGTCGGTAACGAATTAAAAGTAAAAGCATTTGATGATCTGGAAAAACTTCTTACTGAAGTTGATGCAGTAGATATTGTTGCCACTACAAGCGCCCATTATGATTTAGTAAAACAATCTTTTGCGAAAAATAAACATGTATTTGTAGAGAAACCGATTACAACACAGATCTGGGAAGCAGAAGAGCTTATCAAAATTGCAGAAGAAAAAAAATTAACTTTTCAAGTTGGACATATTGAAAGATTTAACCCCGCTTTGATCTCTCTGGAGAAATATCAATTAAACCCTTTGTTTGTTCAAACAGATCGGCTTGCGCAATTTAATCCTAGGGGAACAGATGTTGCGGTTGTCTTGGATTTGATGATACATGATATTGATATCATTCTAAGTTTGGTAAAGAGCGAAGTAAAAAGTGTTAGCGCAAGCGGTGTGCCTGTCGTTTCTGATACTCTTGATATTGCTAACGCACGGATTGAATTTGAAAACGGAGCCGTTGCAAATGTAACTGCAAGCCGCATCTCTCAGAAAAAAATGAGAAAGATGAGAATGTTCCAACGCGATACCTATATATCTCTTGACTTCACTACAGGAGTTTCGGAAGTATTTCGATTACTGCCGCCGGATCAAAAACCGAAAGGATTTTTCAAAACATTTGGCGAGATCGGAATTGGTGATAAAAAGAAAATTGTAGCTTATGAACAACCAAAATTTAAGGAAGTAAACGCTCTCAAACTTGAATTAGAACTTTTTGTTGATGCTATTGTGAATGGAGGGACACCAATAGTAAGCGGCAAAGACGGTTTGAAAGCTTTAAGAGTTGCCGAAATGATTATTGTTAAAATTGAAGAGTCAATTAAGAATGCAAAAAATTTTTCAAGTTGGATGAATGATGTTAATTAAAAAAAGTTACGTAATTCTTAAAACGTTTCAACGGATTTTTCTGGTTGTTCTATTATTCTCAATTTTTACGAGCTGTAGTGTATATAAAACTATTTCCAATGCATCGCGTTTGAAATACAAAATTTATTCTGCAACAGATTACAAAGTTATCGGAATAACAATTGCCGATAAGAAATCATTGAAAGATTTCAATTCGCTTGAGTTGTTGAAACTAACTGCGGGATTAATGAGGGGAAATCTTCCGCTTACATTTTTATTGAACGTTGAGGCAAAAAATCCAAATGACGGCAACGGCGGTTTAGCGAGAACCGATTTAAGCATATCATCATTCCCGTGGAGATTATACTTAAACGAAAAGGAAATTGTTCAAGGAAATATCGCTGAACCGATTTTTGTCCCCGGTCAAGGGAAATCTGTTATTATTCCGATCAAAATTGAATTTGATATTGCAAAATCATTTAAAGAAAAAAGTTTAGATGATATTCTTCTATTGCTTTTACAGATTGGCGGAGCGCACGGTTCAACATCAAACCTAAAAATGATTGCCAAACCGGTCTTAGGAACTCCATTCGGTAAATTAGAATATCCTGATGAAATTACAATTGTTGATAAATCATTCAATTAGTGAAAATAATGTCTAAGAAAAAATTTGCCGTCGGTGTTGATCTCGGAGGAACAACCATCAAAGTCGGTTTGGTTGATGGGAATGGAAAAATAGTTAAAAAAGTTTCTTCGGATAGCAACTCATCCAAAGGACCGGAAGCCGTAATAAAACAAATCAAAAACGGGATTGAAGAAGTTATAAAAGGGAATCGAGAAAAAGTTTTAGGAATTGGAATTGGTGCACCGGGCGCCGTAAAATTAAAAAAAGGAACAGTTGAAAACCCGCCTAACTTTTCCGGCTGGGGCAAAGTTCATCTCGGCAATATCATTCAAAAAGAATTTGATCTGGATGTTTATGTTGAGAACGATGCTAATGCTGCGGCAATTGGAGAATTGATTTACGGTGCTGGAAAATATTATAAAAATTTTATTATGATAACTTTAGGCACAGGTGTTGGCGGCGGAATTATAATTGATAAAAAAATTTACCGGGGCGATACCGGAATTGCCGGCGAACTAGGACATATTACAATTGATAGTTCCGGTCCGAAATGCAAATGCGGATCTATCGGCTGCATCGAAGCATACATTGGTAAAGATTATCTTATCGAACGAACTAAAATTAAACTCAAGGAGAGGAACGATTCGATTTTATTAAAACTGACTAACGGGAATCTGAATTTACTTACACCAAAATTAATTCAATCCGCGGTTGAACAAGGAGATGATTTTTCGAAGTCGGTTGTTGTGGATACAGGTACAAAACTCGGCTATGCGCTCGCATCTGCCGTGCATGTGCTGGATATCGCAACAATAATTATTGGCGGCGGAATTGCCGGATTTGACAAATTATTGTTTGACGCTGTTGAATCTTCTCTTAAAGAAAGAGTGATGAAATCATTCCGCGATAGGATAACTGTTAAACCGGCTAAATTGAAGAATGAAGCGGGAATAAAAGGTGCATCTGCACTTGTGTTTTATAAATCATAATTTTGTAGTGAAAAGAAAAAGAATTAAACCAACTGATGAAGTATGTTTTCTCTTTCATATTAATCTTGTTTTGCACTTCTCTGTTCGCGCAGAAGAAAGATACCGTCTCATTTAAAAAATCAGACTCGCTTAAAACCACTGTAAAAGATTCTCTTCCAACTTCCGATACAACCAAATCTCAAAAAAAATATGATGTTGATGCTGTTGTGTTTTCCAGCGCAACAGACTCGCTCATATTTGATATTCCTCAGAAGAAAATGTTTCTCTATGGTTCCGCAGATCTAAAATATAAAACTACCGAATTGAAGAGCGGAAAGATATTTGTTGATTACAAAACTAATGACCTTGAAGCGTTTGGTATTGCAGACACTTCAGATACTGCAAAAGTAAAACTCAAAGAAGCTCCGCAGCTTTCAGAAGGTAATGATACTTACGAAGGTGAAAGTATTAAATATAATTTCAAGAGTCAGCGCGGATTTATATCTCTCGCAAAAAATAAAAACAAGGGACAAAATTATGCGGGCGAAGATGTTAAGAAGGTTGATAAAAATACTTTTTTCATAAAAAACGGAACTTTTACAACTTGCGACAACGATACACCCCACACTTATTTTTCTGCTAGCGAAATGAAGGTCATCCAAAAAGATAAAATTATTGCACGATGGATTTTTATGTATATAGGCGGTGTTCCATTTCCAATTCCTTTGCCATTTGCAGTTTTTCCAAATGAGACCGGTAGAAGGTCCGGATTAATAATTCCAACTTACGGACAAGCGGCTGACCGTGGACAGTATTTTAGCAACTTTGGATACTTCTTAGCTCTAAATGATTATATGGATCTGGCTCTTACAGGTGATTATTACTTTAAGGGCGGGTGGGGTGCTCGCTCAAGATTCCGTTATGCTGAAAGATATAATTTTTCAGGTTCGTTTAATGTAGGCTATTCAAATGTAATTCGTGTGGATCCAAGTAATCCTCAAAAAAGTGAACAGAGAGATTGGAATTTATCATGGTATCATAACCAGCAGATAAATCCAACAACACGTCTGGATGTTAATTTGCAATTTATTTCATCTAACTTCTTAACGAATAATAGTATCAACTATAACGATCTCTTATCGCAAGATATAACTTCAAATGCAACATTCAGTAAAGTTTGGGATGAATCCGGCACAAGTATGTCAGTCAATTACAGCCGAACTCAGAATATTTCTACCGGCAACTTAAATGAATCTTTGCCAAATATTAATTTTTCTAAATCAATGACTTATCCTTTCAAAAGAAAAAATATTGAATCTACACTTGATCAGAAGTGGTATGAAATGATTGGTTACAGCTATTCCGGTCAATTCACTAATAACCGGAGAACAGTTGACGGCAATTTGGATATTCACGCAGGGTTCCAGCATAATATCGCATTAAGTGCGTCTCCAAAGATCGGCTACTTTAATGTTGCACCAAATATTAACTACACAGAAAAATGGTATAACAAACGACTAAAGAAAGAGTACAAAAAGTTTGAGATTATAAATACACAAACCGGGAATAAAACTGTGATTGACTCTTTAGTTGATTCTTCTATCAACGAATTAAATTTTGTTCGCACATTTAATATGAGCGTTTCTGCATCTACTAAACTTTATGGAATTATGAATCCGAATCTGTTAGGAATAGAATCTTTCAGACACACACTTATGCCGTCTGTATCTTATGTCTACACACCAAACTTTTCAGATGATAAATGGGGTTATTACGATTCATACACACAGTCGGACGGTAAAGTTGTTCGGTATGATAAATTCGGTAGAGAAATTTTCGGGGGCGCTTCTTCCGGACAGAGCCAGGCTCTAAACTTTTCTCTTGGAAATATTTTTGAAATTAAGATGGCTAAAAGTCCTAACGACACAACAAAAGAACAGACGAAGATTCAACTTCTCAATTTGAATGCAAATGTTGGTTACAATTTTGCAGCCGATAGTATGAAGCTTTTCGATCTGAATTTGGGATACCGGACTCAAATTGGCGAACTTTTAAGTTTCTCCGGCTCGTCATCATATACTTTTTATGATTACAAAGAAGGTCAGAGGGTGAATCAGTTTCTCGTATCAAAAGGAAAGGGTTTGTTCCGCTTAACTAACTTCAATTTCTCTGTGTCAACAACTCTTACCGGAGATAAAATTAAAGGCAAAGAAGAAGAAAATTTACAGCAAAATCAAAACGTAAAAGAAGATTATGGCGCATTCAATAAAAAAGATTATTCGACGTTGTATGATGATAGCCAATCGCCGGATCTATCAATACCATGGAATTTGAGTTTAAGTTACAATTATAATTTTTCCAAACCGTTGCCCGATCAGTCGTTTTCATCTTCAAATTTGAATGCCAGTCTGGGGTTCAGCTTAACTAAGAATTGGAAGTTCACTATTCGCGGCAGTTATGATTTTGACCGTAAAGAAATTTCCGCACCTCAAATTACCATCTACCGCGATCTTCATTGCTGGGAGATGAATTTCACATGGAATCCGCTGGGGCATTACAGCGGTTTTCATTTCGAGATTCGTATCAAAGCTGCGGAACTACAAGACATTAAAGTTACAAAGTCAGGCGGGTTGTATTCGGGAAGGCGATAAAATTATTTCACTTAATGTAGCTCAGATTTCTAATCTGAGCGTTAGTGAACAGTTTAGAAAACTGTTCTACAAATTTTTCTGAGTCTTAGTGAACAGTTTAGAAAACTGTTCTACAAATTTTTCTGAGTCTTAGTGAACAGTTTAGAAAACTGTTC
Organism: Bacteroidota bacterium; assembly: GCA_021801605.1. Lineage (GTDB taxonomy): Bacteria > Bacteroidota > Ignavibacteria > Ignavibacteriales > Melioribacteraceae > Fen-1258. The sequence continues at coordinate 2,179 of JAJYXU010000025.1, read as the reverse complement.
TACAAACTGTTCCGAGTTTTAATGAACAGAATAAAATTCTGTTCTACTGTAACGTAAATATTTTATTTGCGCAGTGATGAGCAGTTGGGAAAAAATGTTCTACACGAATTCAAATCAATTTTATATCTCTCAAAAAAGGAAGTTTACTTCTTGTTGCATTAACTAGTCCCAAATCAATATCAGTCTCAATAATTTTTTCAGAATTTTCGATCATAACTATTTCATTTCCCATCGGGTCGTAAACAGCGCTGCAGCCGTTGTATTGATCAGCCGGGTCATCTCCAACTCGGTTTACACCAACCATGAAACATTGATTTTCGATTGCGCGTGCTTTGAGTAATGTTTTCCAATGTTCAATACGGGGTATAGGCCAGTTGGCAATGTTTATTAATATATCAACCCGTCCTTTTGCATATAGACGATATAATTCCGGAAAGCGTAAATCGTAACAGACACTAAGACCAATCTTAACTTGATCAATTTTTGTTACAACGGTTTCTTCTCCGGCGGAATATGATTTATCTTCTTGTGCATTGCTGTAAGGATGTATTTTTCTGTATCGCGCTTTAATGAGCCCAAATGAATCGAAATGAGTTAAAGAGTTGTAAATATTTTTCCCATCGCGCTCAATAATTCCGGCAAAAACATCTGTCTTCAGTCTTTCTGCAAGATGAATAAAATACTTTGTTCCGGTTCCATCAATTTCTTCTGCAAACTTTTCCGCTTTCATTGTAAATCCGGTTAGTGTCATTTCGGGAAAGACTAGCATATCATATTTCACTTTGGAAGTTTTTAATAGCTCTTCAATTTTTAAGATATTTTCTTCAACATTTTCCCAAACGGGGGAGTATTGAACCAAACCAATTTTCATTTTAATTCTCCATTCGAAATTCTCAACTGTAAATTAAATAAAATCTGTCTTTTACGATGATAATTTTTAATTTGCAGATGAATCAATCACTCATCAGAGAAATATTGTATGCTCAATTACATCTGGCTAGGATTACTGTTCCTTGGTATAGGAACTGCGCTTACACTTGATGTTGTCAATCAATCTAATAATAGATACCGGAACGGTGAATCTGTTGAAGTATTTGTTTCATTTGACTCCGCTTTAGCCGCCAGTACTAAACCGTTTGATGCGGCTCTAAAAATTTCATCAAATACTTTTGGAAAATTTTACGGCGAATTCCAAAATGATGATGTCAATCAAAAAGTAAAACTTATCTACAACGGTAAGGATAAAAGTTATGCAGTTTATTTTATAGTTGATGATAAATCGCCGGCTATTTGGCAGGAGATGGCAAAAGTATCAGGTAAAGAAAATGATCTTGGTGGAAAACTTTTTTTGGTAGATAAAGCAGGCGTAAATTCATTTCATGCTGGACTAATTTTGGAAAAAATTTCTTTTGCAAAGATGAAAGATGTTACGAACGGCGCAATAGATTATGCAGGCAAAGCTGTGAACATCGCACTTGGATTAATTGGTATTATGGCATTGTGGCTTGGAATTATGAAAATAGCCGAGCAAGCCGGACTCATTTCAATAATAGCAAAATCGGTTAAACCGATTACCAAATTTTTATTTCCGGATGTTCCGCATGATCATCCCGCTATGGGCTCAATGATAATGAACATTTCGGCAAACATGCTGGGTCTCGGCAACGCAGCAACTCCATTCGGGCTTAAAGCGATGGAAGAGTTGGAAAAATTAAATCCCGAAAAGGGAACAGCGACAAATACGATGTGTACTTTTCTTGCAATTAATACCGCCGGCTTAACCTTAATACCGGCTACGGCAATAGCCGTACGGGCGGCAGCAGGCAGCAGTGATCCAACAATCATTATAGGTACATCAATATTCGGCGCTTCTTGCGCAACGATAGTCGGGGTTCTTTCGGCAAAAATTCTAGAAAAATTTCCGATGAGTTTTTCAGACTCAGTGAATTATCTTAAATCAAAATGGAAATTTTTTGTATCACTCTTTGCCATCACATTTGTTATTGTACTTTTCGCAATAACCGGATTGCTCTCAAAACTTTTTTTAAGTTTGGGTTTTATCAACGCCGAAGGGCTGAAGACTTTCATTCAAATTATTTCGACTCTTGCGATTCCTCTGATCATAATTTCATTTGTTCTATTTGGTGTATTCAAAAAAGTAAAAATCTACGAAGTTTTT
>JAJYXU010000117.1 GCA_021801605.1 Bacteroidota bacterium | reverse complement strand
ATGCGAGGCGTGGCAAAACCACCGGAATAATATGAACTCAAAAATCAATTGGCAGTTTACAGCTAAGGATGCAAGAATAAAATTGAAAAGGCTTTACCCGACACTACATAATTGACGAGACACTAGCTTGATGACAAACAATTCATTGGGAATTATTTTCGGGTTATTAATAGGGAAACCTTTAGGCATCTTTATTTTTTCTTTTTTAGCTGTTAAAATTGGTATCGGCTTACTACCGGAAGATTTGAATTGGCGATTGATATTTGGCACAGCTTGTTTGGCAGGTATTGGATTTACAATGTCTATCTTTATAACAAATTTGGCATTTAATAGTATTGAGATTATAATTGCTTCCAAGTTAAGTATAATTATAGCTTCCACCATTGCAGCCATTTTAGGGTTGCTAATTTTAAATTCTGCCGTCATTAACGGTATGCATACTGTTGAAGAAGTCAATTGAAAAAACTAGGATAACCATTATCACGTTTTAACAGATCCAATTGTAACACATAATTTTAAAAATCTGTCTTTACTTTTGATTATATATGGTGAAAAATTCAAATACTTATTTTCATCATAAAAATAATTGATAACCTAATTTTTCACGAACTATCAGTGCCATCTCTTTAGTGTTGAATTTGGTTACAATGTCAAGTTTATATTCTAAATAGAGCAAAACATTGAGCAGGTAATTAATGGAATTGGCTGTTATTATAGCATTAATAATTATTAACGGTCTTCTTGCGATGACTGAGATTGCGATCGTCACTTCCCGTAAGGCACGTCTCGAAGAAAGGGCAAAACAGGGGAGTAAAAATGCAAAGCTCGCCCTTCGATTGAGTTTAGAGCCAGAAAAATTCCTTTCGGCTATTCAAGTTGGAATTACACTTATTGGAATTGTTTCCGGTGTCTTCGGCGGTGTTGCTTTAACGGAAGACCTTGTCCCATATGTTGAACAAATATCGTTCTTAAAACCAATTGCACAAGAAACTGCTTACCTTGTTATTGTTGGACTGATAACTTATTTCTCTCTAGTAATTGGCGAGCTTGTACCTAAAACAATCGCTCTTAACAATGCAGAAAACATTGCAATCTTTTTTGCACCGGCACTTAACATTTTAACGAAAATTGCATATCCGATAATTCAGCTTCTTTCCATTTCTACAAAAATATTCATCAAATTATTTCGAATTAAGGAGAATAAAAATCCACCCGTTACCGAGGAAGAATTAAAATTGCTAATTGAACAGGGTGCTTCTTTTGGTTCAATTGAAAAAAAGGAAAGCGAGCTTCTTAAAAGAGTTTTCAAATTCGGTGATAGAAAAGCTAATGCTATTATGACACAAAGAAACGACGTGATCTGGATTAATATAAATGACACTATTGAAGAAATTAAAAAGACTGTATTTGAAAACGAATATTCTCTCTATCCCGTCTGTGAGGATTCTCTTGATAATGTAATCGGTGTTATAATTGCTAAGGATTTCTATAAACAAATTAACAATCTGTCTAAAATTGAGTCCTTAATTAAAGAACCTTTATATGTGGTCGATACATTCTCTGCATATCGCATTCTTGAAATTCTTAAAGAACATAAAAATTATAATGCAATCGTTATTGATGAGTATGGCGTATTTCAAGGGATTATCACTCTTCGGGATATTGTTGAAAATATTATTGGCGATATAACACAAAGAGATGAAGTTGAAGAACATCCCATTATTAGAAGATCTGATGGCAGTTTCCTTGTTGACGGGGATACTCTGCTTGATGACCTTGTGGAAACGATTACACTCGAATTCCCAGAGGGTGATGAAAACTATATTACTCTTGCTGGATTTATTGTCCATACGATAAAAAAAATCCCAAACACCGGTGAGAAATTTGAAATCGGTAATTATAGTTATGAAATCGTTGATATGGATGGTAAAAGAATTGATAAACTGTTAATCTCTAAAATTTTGTAAGCACGCGTATTTAACACATCATCCAAATGAAAAGTACTTTATGCGTACTTCAATCAATATTATTCTCCTTCTTATCGAGAGCAACATTTTGTTTTCCATTATTTCTATCATGCTTTTCTTTTTGCCGTAGTCAATTTTTTTCAGGACGAGACAAGACAAAAAAGAGGTTGTCTTCATAAGTAATTATTCAAATAAAAAATCTGTGAAAATCTGTTTAATCTGTGTTTATCAGCGGTCTATTATTTAAAAAATTTTACTTAAAAGACAACCTCTTGTGTTTTTAATCTATGAAGAATATTAGAAAGTAATTTTTGCTTTGGCTCTATTGGCATATTCAAGAACGAATGCGCCGGCAATAAATACTGAAGAGTAAGTTCCGGTTATCATACCGATCATTAAAGCAAAAGCAAAACTTCTAAGAACTTCACCGCCGAATATTAAAAGAACAATTATTGAAATCATAACTGTGAATACTGTAATGATTGTTCTGCTAAGCGTTTTGTTAATCGCATGATTTATATTCTCTTCAACAGAAAGTGTTTTGTGAAGTTTCATCTGTTCACGTACTCTATCAAAAACAATTACAGTGTCGTTGGTAGAATAACCAACCAATGTTAAGAATGCTGCAACAACTGTAACAGTAAATTCGAGATTCAAATTTGGAATTACACCATAGAGTGCCGCAAAAATTCCGAGTGTAAGAAGGACATCATGGAAAAGTGCGAGCACCGCACCAACCGCGAATTCAAATTTGAAACGGAATCCGAGGTAGATCAAAATTGCAACGAGTGAAAGTAAAACTGCCAGAACTGCATTGCGTTTTAATTCTTTTCCCACTTTAGGGCCGACTTTGTCTTCTTTCTGGATAGAGAATGAATTGTCCTTAAACTTTTGCGATAAGTTCTCTTTGATTATATCAGATATACCAAGGCGAACAACAATTGATGGGTCTGATATTTCGGAAGAAGCTTTTGCTGTCTGATATCCGGCTTCAGACAGTCTGTTTACCAGAACACTTGCAATTTGGGGATCTTTGAAAGTATATGTTATTGTGTTCGAGGTTGAGTCTGTAACTTTTTTCTCAACTCCGGGATAAATATTTCCAATCAAAGATTCAATTCTGGATTTTACATGTGGCATAATTTGTTTTGGAATTTCCTGTAATTCGGTTCTAAGAAGAATACCTGTAGCTCCACCAAAAGTTTTTACTTCCATGTTTCCTAAGCCAAGTTTATCAACTTCACTTCTTACATAAGAAATATCAACAGGGTTATCAAATTGAAGAGCTATCTCGGTCCCACCTTTGAAATCGATTCCAAACTGAATACCCTTAACAACAATCATGATTAAACCAAAAAGAAGTATCGCAGAAGACACAATATAGAACGTTGTGCGTTTTCCCATGAAATCGATATTTAAATTATCAAAAAGTCGCATCTATGATTAATCTCCTAAAATTTAACCAACGTTTATTTTATAACCTTTAGAAATCATGAAGTCAAAAATGACTCGAACAATAACTAACTGGCTAAACAAGCTTACAATCAAACCAATCATCAAAGTAAGCGCAAAACCTTGAATAGGCCCGCTTCCAAATTGATAAAGGATAATTCCCGTAATGAATGAAGTTACGTGGGAATCAAAAATTGGGGCGAAGGAGATTTTAAAGCCAGCATCCACTGCAGCTTTAACTGTTTTGCCTGTAGCCAGTTCTTCTCTAATTCTTTCGTATATAATAACATTTGCATCTACTGCCATGCCCATCGTTAGAACAATACCGCCAATACCGGGTAACGTTAAAGTGGCTCCAAAACCGGCAAGAATCCCAAGCAAATTCAAAATTGTAACTGTAAGTGCTACAATAGAAAAAACGCCACCCTTTTTGTAATAGAAAGCCATAAATATAGAGATAAGGACAAAACCCATTAGTGTTGAGTTTATACCTTGACGAATGGAATCTTGACCGAGGGAGGGTCCAACAACTCTCTGCTCAAGGATTTCAATTGGTGCGGGAAGAGCGCCTGCTTTCAAAACGATCTCAAGAAGTTTGGCTTCTTCCATATTGGCGGAACCTGTAATTCTTGAACTGCCGCTCGGAATTTTACCTTCGATTGTAGGAGCTGTATAAACTTGACCATCAAGTATAACAGCACATCTTTTACCGATATTAGCACCCGTAATTCTTGCCCATTCGCGTGCGCCTTCATTGTTCATCTGCATTGTAACTTCCGGCGCGGAAGTGGATGGGTCAATATTTGCCTGGGCATCAACTACTACTCCGCCCGTTAATTCAGCTTCTTTATTCACCATATACATTCTGTAATAATCAATTCCGTCATTACCTTTTAAAGGTTTTGCATCATAAATGAATTGAACATTATCCGGCATTACTTTTTTAACTTCAGGTTTTTCGAGCAAGGTGTCGATTTTAGAACGATCATTTTCTTTTACATATGCATCGGCACTCCTTTGAGGATCAATAAGTCGTGCGAGAGCAAAGAAAGGATGTTCTTTAGCAAATTGTTCTTCCGTGAGTTTTTGATCTTTCTTTGTAGTGTCTTTTTTAACAGCTGATTCGTTTTTTGATTTTGTCGAATCTGTTTTGTTCAAACCGGCAAGTGTCTCATCAATTTTGTTCATTATGGCAATTGCAAAACTAGCGTCCTTTACCATCTTAAATTCAAGCAATGCCTGACCCTGAAGCAAGCGTTTAGCTTCCTCTTCTCTTGCAATGCCGGGTAATTCAATTACAATTCTACGGGAACCTTGTTTTTGAATACTCGGTTCAGAAACACCATATTTATCAACTCTATTGCTTATAATTTCAATTGCTCTTGTTACTGCATCGGTTTCCTGCTGTTCTAATTTACTGGCAATTGCATCGTCGCTTTCGCGTATTGAGCCAAAGTATCTGCTCATTCGGATATTCTTTGCTTTCATTTTACGGACAAAAATTGCAACAACATTTTCGTCGGTTAATTTTGAATCAGCTTCCGATTCTTTTAATATTTGTTTGAATTGCTGGTCAGGATCTTTAGCTAATTTTTCAAGCAGCTTAGCGGTATTTACTTCCATAACAAGATACATTCCGCCCTGAAGATCAAGACCTAGCTTCATTCTTTTTTCTCTCGCAGATTTGTACTCTGGAGTATTAACAAGAATACTATCTTTGATGGAGGAAAGTTTAGTTTCTAATTCTGTAGGAGTGATTGACGGATTACTCTTTTTAATCTTTGCCTCATAAGAAGCCAACTTTGAAGTAACTTCTTTAGTGTTCATGGCATCTTTATAAGTTGGATAGAGGAGGTAAAGACTGAGAGCAATAGCCGCGATAATCATTATGATTCTGAATCTTAGCTCTTTCATTCTGGTATGTAATTTTTAGTGATTGAAATAGTAAAATTTGTGATTATTAAATAATAATGTCGTCTCAAAAGTAATGTTTTATCTTAGAATAGCCCGCTGATGACGCAGATATAACTGATTTCCGCTGATTTTTTATTTGAATCATTACTTTTGAGACAACCTCACAAAAACAAAATGAATCTATTCTCTTACAACCCAAGTTTTAACAACAGCAGAAACGCTCGGGTGAACTTTTATTGTTACGCTGTAAATGCCAAGAGATTTAATCGGTTCTGTAATTTCGATTTTTCTCTTATCAATTTCGTAACCTTTTTCTTTCATAGAATCAGCTATCATCTGGCTGGTAACGGTTCCAAAAATTTTATCTTCTTCACCAACTTTAACAGGAATGGTGATAGATACTTTTTCAATATCGTTAGCCAGTTTTTGTGCAAGTTCAAGTTCTTTAGCTTCTTTTTTAAGAATTTGTTTTTTTTCTTCTTCGAGAGCTAAAATATTACCTTTAGTTGCCTGATACACAATTTGACGGGGGATAAGATAGTTTCTTGCATATCCGTCTTTAACGGCAACTACATCACCAACTTTTCCAAGCTGATCAAAATTTCTTCTTAATATTACTTTCATCGCCGCTCCTACTTAACTGCTTCTGAAACAAATGGTAAAATTGCCAATTGACGTGCTCTTTTAATTGCCTGGACTAATTCTCTATGCTGTTTTGCTGTTAGTCCGGTAATTCTGCGAGGAATGATTTTACCTTGATCGGTTAAAAATCTTCCAAGTTGTTTAGAGTCTTTGTAATCAATGTAACCATCAATGACTCTCTTAACTTTTTTCTGGTTTTTATTTCTTTCATTTCTCATAATTTGTTACTCTTCATTAAGTTTGATTCTTCATCGGTTAGAAATTTATCGAATGAGTTATCTTCATAATCTGCTTCGTCAGATTCAACAACAATATCTTCGCCGTTACCGGCTGTTTTTGCAAATTTATTCAGGAATTGAATTCTCTTAGCTTTAATCTCAACGATCGTTCTGTTTTTTCCATCTTCTGTTTTGAAAGTTCTGCTTTGAAGTTCCCCATCAATTAAAACAGCGCTTCCTTTTTTAAGACGGTCTTTGCAGCTATCTGCTAATTTATTCCATGCAACAACGCCAACATAGCAAACATCTTCTTGCCATTGATTGCTGCTGTCTTTATATCTTCTGTTTGCCGCAACGTGAAAATTTACGACCGGTGTACTATTAGAAGTCTGTCTGAAGACGGGGTCTTTTGTAAGGTTGCCCGCAACAATAACACTATTAAGTTCTGGCATCTTAAGTTCAGCCATCGTTACCTCCATTGCTTAACAAATTAGTTATACTTGGCTTTCTGTCGTTTTTAATTGAGCTTCTGCCGCAGCAGCTTCTGCATTCTTAAAAGCTTCTTTTTGTTTTGCGATTGCTTCGAGCGCAAATCTATCAAGCTGAATTGTTAAATAACGAATAACATTTTCATCCAACCTGTAATTACGTTCTAATGTTGCAATCAGATCTGTTGTTGCATTAAATCTGAAAATAACATAGTAACCGCTTTTTGCTTTATTGATCGGGTATGCGAGGCGCTTTCTACCCCATTTATCCAAATCAAGCATTTCACCGCCATGTGTTGTAATTGTTTCTTGCATTCGGGCAATGGTTGATTCGATTTGATCTTCTTCAAGTGCTGCGTTGATAATAGCAACACTTTCGTAGGTTCTCTTACGCATTGTGATACTCACCTCCCTATGGTCTTTGTCCCTCCGTCTTATGCGGAGAGAAGGGTTTATAAATTGGGCTCAAAAATAGGATTATTTAATAAGCCGTGCAATAATTTATTGAATTAATTTTATTCATTTTTAGAGTTTTCGGGCGGAATAGAGCCATCTGAGTCTTTTAGATTTGACTGCTCTGCATTTCCCGAAAAATTCTTTTTAGATTTACTATAAAAGTCCAACATTAATTTATATCCGCCGGAAACAAATTCCTCAATCAATTCAACCGCGAACTCAACACTTTTATTAATTACAATCAATTCTTCTTTAACAAACTTAGCAAGAACAAATTCTGCCATTTCACCTTTTTCAAATTCGTTTCCAATTCCAAATCTTAAACGGGGGAAAGAATCACTTTGCAAATGATAGATAATTGATTTGATTCCATTATGCCCGCCATCGCTTCCAGATTTTCTTAAGCGAATTTCTCCAACGGGTAAATTTACATCATCAACCAGCACAAGAATATTCTCAATATCAACAGAATGATCATCCAAAAAATCTAGAACCGGAACACCGCTCAAATTCATGAATGATGTAGGTTTCATCAAAAAAAAATCGGAAGAGTTCATCACACCTTCCGAATAAACATAATCCTTTTTAGAGGAAATAAATTTTAACTTATTCTTCCGGGCAAAGCGATCGAGTATTTGAAACCCAATATTGTGACGAGTTAACTCGTATTTTGCGCCCGGATTACCTAGTCCAACAACAACATACAACTAAATTATTCCTCTTCTTCGGTCTGCTTGCCTTTAGTAATAACCTCAGGTTCAGTCTTTTCTTCACCCGGTACAACGGCTGCTACTGTCGGTTCAACTGCTGCACGCGGTACAACAACAGAAACAATGATAACCTCGGGATGCTGAAGGAATTTAACTTTTTCAATACTAAGATCGCGGACGTGAATAGAATCGCCTAAAGCCAGATCGGAAATATTAATTGCAATGTGCTCTGGTATGTCTGCCGGAAGACAAGATACGCTGAGTTTGTGTAATGTCTGTTGAACAACACCACCTTCTTTAACGCCTTTAGCTTGTCCTTCAAAAAGAAGTGGAACTTCAATTTCAATTTCCTGATCTGCAGAGATACCAAGAAGATCGAAATGCACAACACGATCTGTAACCGGATCGAACTGAACATTTTTTAAGATTGATTTGAGTTCTTCACCATCACCAATTTTTAGATTGATAATGTGAGTCTCTGATGTAAAAACAATTGGTTTTAAAGCTTTTTCTGAAACATAAACTGGAATCGGTTCAACACCCTTGGTATAATAAATTCCCGGAACGTTTCCATCTCTTCTTAATTGGTTAACCACACCTTTTGTTGAAAGAGCTCTTTTGTTTCCTTGTACTAGTATTTCTGACATTTCTTAATTATCTCCCAGAATAAATTTTTCGCTAACTTTTATCTATTTCGAATAATGAACTTATTGATTCATTCCTGCTGGAACGAATAATTGCTTCCGCAAATAAACCGGAAGCTGATCTAACAACAATTTTACCGCCAGCATCCGACTTCAATGGAATGCTGTCTGTTACATACAATTTTTTAATTTCCGAATCTTTAATTCTCATAATTGCCTCTCCGGAAAGTAGGGCATGGGTAATAGCACCGTAAATATCTTTTGCCCCTTTTTCTTTAAGGGCTTTAATAGAACTCACAAAAGTTCCGCCCGTATCAATCAAATCATCAACAAGAAGAACATTTTTCCCTTCAACTTCACCAATAATATTCATCGCTTCTGCTTGATTATGTTTTGGTCTTCTTTTATCAATAACAACAAGACCTGCATCTAATCTTTTTGCATAAGAACGGGCAAGTTTAATTCCACCCATATCCGGAGAAACAACAACAAAATTTTCCGATTGTTCTTTAAATATTCCCGTAAATGCCGGTGAAGCGTACAGGTGATCAAACGGAATATCAAAGAATCCTTGAATCTGAGCTGCATGCAGATCCATTGTAATAACTCTATCAGCGCCGGCAACAGTAATTAAATTTGCAACGAGTTTTGCTGTAATAGAAACTCTGGGCTGATCTTTTCTATCTTGCCGAGCATAACCGAAATATGGAATAACAGCAGTTACTCTTGTTGCGCTTGCTCTTTTAGCAGCATCAATTGTTATAAGCAGTTCCATTAGATTTTCTGCAGGAGGATGTGTTGATTGAATAATAAACACATCTCTGCCTCTAATGTTTTCCATAAATTTAACCCAAATTTCACCGTCGCTAAACCTTCTAAAATCAATCAAGCCGGGGGTTAAATTTAAATACTTACAAATTTTCTCGGTCAATTCCTTACTGGAAGTACCGGAAAATATGAGTGGTTGATGCTCCAATTGGCAAATAGTCTATCTTAGTTCTAAAAACGGTGGGCAAATATAAAGAAATCAGCAAGGCGTGTCAAATTAATTGGACTTATCTTTTATTCCTTAAAATTTCATCTCATTTCAATCTTTTACTAAAGAGAAATACAACAACTACAATAAGAACAAACAAAGCACAGATGTAAATCCACGTAGGCGTTTCTTTTAGTTTGAACGGGCGGTATGTTGCTGTGATGTACTTACCCGTTCCAATATCATCAAGCGAAAATTTCCAAGTGAGTTTATTCCTCTCAATATCAGTAGCATTATGACTTAATGTTTCCCCTGGAAGGTAATAAATATATGTGATTGAGAAATTTTTGCCGCCATAACCAAATCCTGTTGCAAAGGGCGGAACAAACTGAGAGAATATTTTTGTGTTTTTTGTTCCATCCTTAATTGATAATTCTGATTTTCGAAAGGCAGGTGTTCTGTTTAAAGAGTCCAAACTGTTGAAATCTAATGATACTTGTGTGTGAATAGTACTGTCGTTAAGATCCTTATACACCTCCACTTTTTTAACGGAGCTGTATTCAGACGAAAATTCTTTATAAACGGAATCCTTACTGAAAATGCCAAGTTGTTCAACTATGGAAGAATCTTTTTGCGAATTCCATTTCATCCAATAATGAATAAACATGTTACCTGAACCATCTTTTTTGATAGTTGTAATTTGAGTATAGTTTAAACAACCATTGATGAATAGTAAAAATGAAGAGACGAAAAGTAAAAGGATTCTGCGATTCATAGCGTCAATTTTTTTTGGAACAAATATGCAAAAAAAACGATTAACAAAATAGAAGTTTGATTTATGAAACCTACTGAGTATTTTTGCCACCGGTTTCTGAAAGTATCAAAAAGGAAAATTATGCCGACATACGATTATAAATGTTTGGATTGTGGTTACACTTTTGAACATTTTCAAAGTATTAATGATGAGCTATTAACTAATTGTCCTAAATGTAATGGACATGTAAAAAGATTAATTGGCGCGGGTTCAACTCCTATTTTCAAGGGCACCGGATTCTATCAAACGGATTATAAAAACAGTTCTAAAAACGATTCAAAAAAATCCAGCATAAATTCTACCGAAAAAAAATCCGGGACGTCAAGCCCAGATAAAAAATAGATTTATTTATGAAGGGTAGTTCCAAAAACTATCTTTTGCAAAAATTTAACGCGGAGAACGCAAAGAATACGCAAAGTCCGCAGAGAATATTGAAGTTATTGGAACTACCCTGAAGAGTATTTTCTAAAAATCTAAACCGATTGAAATTAGATAACGCGGCTCGGAAAATTTATGCAAATCATATTTCCAAGCAATATCGAGTCTCCATAGAAACAACATATAAAGTCTAAAGCCAACGCCGGTGCCAATCAAAAGATCTTTTGTAACAGTAGAACCGGAATCATTTGTGCCGATTAGCTGAAGTTTTTGGGTCTTATCCCATGCCGAACCGGCATCAATAAATGCTACACCAAGAATATTCTGGAAGAATAAAGGCAAACCGCCGGTGAGTAAATATCTAATTATTGGAATGCGAAGTTCCAGATTAACTAATCCATATTTAGAACCGATACGTTCAGCATAATCGTATCCGCGCAGTGGAAGTGCCGGACTTAAGAAAGCGTAATCATTGGCATTAGATATTGGAATGCCGCCGGTAGAGAATGTACGATTGATCCAATTTTCTGTTCCTCCGATAAAAAATCTTTGCGGAGTTGCTCCGGCAGATAAACCGCCGGAAATTCTAAACACAAATCCGTTATCGTAAAAGAAACGGAAATAATTTCTGTAATCAAAAGTTACTGAATAGAAACTTTGAGACTTTCTAACAAATCCGGGATCTCCAAAAAGAGTTAACGAATAGCGTGTTCCCTCAATCGGGGAAGTGTATCCCCATAAAACATTATCCTGTATAAAACTCATTGAAGGAAGAGTATACGTATTGTTATCGGATGGAACAGAAAGATTATCCAGGTCATCTGCACTGACGCTGAGAACACTAAGACCGAAATCTAAACGATGAAAGCGGTCCAGCGGATAGCTTGCCATTCCGACTAATCCGAAATTTGTAAAGCGGTACAATTCCGATCCGTAAAAACCATCTTTATATAAAAACCGTGCCGTGTGAAAAGCTTGTATGCCGAGATCAAGACGCTCTTTCAGATAGTAATATGCCAAACCATAATCACTATTCTTAATATCAACTTGCAAACTAGTTTGACCGATCAAACGATGATTTCCAAGAACATCACTAAATGAAAGAATTGTAGTTCCGAGCAAACCATAAAAAGTACTGTAGCCTGCATTGGCATAAACTAAATCCGGAGAAAAATTGATTTTATATCTATTGACAAGAAAATTTCCATTCTTATCAAGTTCTTCTTTGAATAGTTGGTTCCGTTTTTCAATACGCGCGCTATCGCTTTCCGCTTTGTCGTTGGCAAAAACATATTTTCTGTATGCGTTATTCAATGAATCATCTGCCGTTTTTTTATCGCTAATATATTGCCCAACAAAAATCTTTGGCTTGGCGTTATTAGAAGTAGAATCAACTCTAGCTAAGTCATTCACTTTTGTTGAATCTTTTTGGGAAGTTACATGAACAATCGGTTTTCCTGATAATTTATTTTTTGATTTGATCAAACCAGCCATGTACTTAGTCAATTTGAGAGAATCAACATCCGCTTTCAAATCGAACGGGTTATTGAGAAGAAAAATATTATAACCAAGATTATAGAGCGCGGTGAAGACTAATTTTTTGCCGTCGTATGTAAGTGAAAGTTGACCGAGATCGCTTTGAGAATTAGTAAGCGGGGTTGCCTTATAATCAAGTGAAGACTTAACAGAATCCTGTTCTGAAGTTTTTATTTTTTTCTTGTAGATATTGTTAATTCCATTATGATCTGAAACAAAAAGAATTTCTTTTCCGTCTGCAGAAACAGCAGCGTATTTTTCATCGCTCAAATCCCAATCGGTTATGCGGTCAATTTTTTTACTATCCAGATCAATCGAATAAAGATCGAGTTGTTTGTAATTATGTTTGTACATATCAAAATCAACGGTCGGAACCGTTTGCGATAAATCGTTACCACGGTCAGATGAAAAAATTATTCTTTTACCGTCAGGAGTCCAGACCGGTTCGGTGTCGCTATAAATGTCGTTTGTTATGTTGGTAACCTTCTGAGTAGTAAAATCGTAAACATAAATATCGGATTGAACAGCGTTCTGTCCGACAAAAGCTAATTTATTTCCATCGCGCGACCAATTTACAGATTCTATTCCACTGAGTTTGAATGGAAGTTCATAACTTTTTTCTGTTTCAGCATCAATTATAGTTATAACATCATAGCCGCCGTTTGTAGATGAGAGAGCTAAACGTTTATTGTCCGGTGCCCAGGTTAGCGAGGGATGTAAAACAGTTAATTCTTCAAAGTCCGTTGTCCATCCGCTTTCAACAATTTTTTTCAAAATTTTTCCATCTTGCGAATTCATGATATAAACATTGAGATAAATATCACGGTCGGATATAAACGCAATTTTATCTCCCTGAGGAGATATAACCGGACTTGTATTATAAAAGCCGCCAATCTTTTTATTATCGGTTAATCGTTTAGATAATTCATCCGGATCTTGAGTAGTTGCAACATCGGGCCAAAATTCTTTTTTCAAACTTTTTTTCCAACGTTCATTTAATTCTTCAATATTAATTCCAATGGCTGATT
The DNA here is from genome assembly GCA_021801605.1 of Bacteroidota bacterium. Taxonomy (GTDB): domain Bacteria; phylum Bacteroidota; class Ignavibacteria; order Ignavibacteriales; family Melioribacteraceae; genus Fen-1258. The sequence goes on along the minus strand of JAJYXU010000117.1, from coordinate 22,591 downwards.
TCAAAGCAGATTCTAAAGAGCCTGTACTTTGAACGCTATTTATTATTTCACCAACTTTTTGACGTCCGTAATTATCTGCAATGTATCTAAAAACAGATTGCCCGCCCCGATAAGCAAGGTATCCATCGAGCTGGTTAATATCAGGAAGCGTTTCACTTATAATTGAATTACGAATGAACATATCGGTATTTGTTTCCCAACCTTGCGAAAGAAATTCAGCGCTTCCTTCCATAAACCAGGTGGGGAGCTGCAAAGAAATTCCTTTGGCAATTATGTTTTGTACAGTTCCACCAAAATACATATCGCGCATAACCGCATGAACAAGTTCGTGTGCAATTACATGTTGAAATTTTTTGTAGGAACCTTCAAAAGGGAATACAACGCGGTTTTTGAACGGTTCTGTAAAACCGCCTGTTCCTTTACCGGTATATTCATCGGTAACATTTGTCTCCTGGAAGTCGTTGTGTGAATTGTAAATTATAAGAGTAACTCTGTTGTTGAGTTGATAGTTAATATCTTTTTGAATATGGTTGAGTGCGTCTTCCGATGCTGCAGCTGTGAACTCGGCAATTTTTTCTCCACCTTTTGAAAAATAAATATCGAAATGCCGCGTTTGAATATAAAACCAATCAAAATCTTTATAGTTTACTTTGTTCTGCCCAAACTGAGCGAGCGAAACAGAAGTCAAAATAAAACTCAGTGCGATTGAAAAATAAATTCTTTTCATCAACTACCGCCTTTTAATAAATTTAATCTTCTAATAGAATGAAATCAATTTCACGTCTTTCTTCATCAACGCGAATCAACTTGACGTTCACTTTATCGCCTAGACGAATTCTTCTTCCCGTTCTCTTTCCATTGATAGCATAATTTTTCTCATCATAAACATAAAAATCATCCTGCATATCACGAAGTCTAATCAATCCTTCGGAAAGAGTCTGGCTCAACTCAATAAAAATTCCAAAATGTGTAATACCCGAAACAACACCATGAAAATCTTCACCTACTCTACCTTTTAAATACTCGATTTGTTTCAGCTTAACCGAGAGCCGTTCTGCATTAACAGCATTCCGTTCTTTGGCAGACGAATGATTACAAATTTCTTCCAATTCTTCCAGCGATAAATTATTCTCCAGATTATTGGAATTAAATCTATGAATCAAATTATGAACAACAAGATCCGGAAAACGACGGATTGGTGAAGTAAAATGAGTATAGTATTTAAATCCCAATCCATAATGTCCAATATTTTTTGTTGAGTAGACCGCCTTTGCCATGGAACGGATAGCAACTTCGTTAACGACAGCCTCTTCTTCTTTTCCAACAACTTCATCAAGCAGCATCTGAAATTGTTTTGATTTATTCGCAGAGTTTGGATCAAAGTGATATCCTAGAGTTTTTACAAACCGTGCGAATTCCATAATTTTTTCTTTATCCGGTAAATCATGTATTCTATAAACAAAAGGAAATGTTTTTTTGTTCTCTTTTGGCTGTACATGTTGGGCAACAATTTGATTTGCCATGAGCATAAATTCTTCAATCAATTTATGACTGTCTCTAACTTCTTTAATTTTTATTTCGACCGGAACGCCGTTTTTATCTAATCTAAATTTAACTTCCGGTGAGAAAAAATTTATACTCCCCTTAGACATTCTTTTCTGGCGTAGGGTTTGAGCGATTTTGTTAAGCTGATTAATCTCATCCCACAATTCGCCTTCCTCATTATCAAGTATCTCTTGTACTTCATCGTAAGTGAATCTTCTTTTACTATTGATTACTGATTTATGAATTTCATATGACACAATTTTATTGCGCGGAGTCATCTCAACAATAACTGAGTAAGTAAGTCGGTCTTTATGAGGAACAAGTGAGCAAATTGTGTTCGATAACTTTTCCGGAAGCATAGGAATAACTTTTCCCACAAGATAAACGCTTGTTGCGCGCTTAATAGCTTCTTGATAAACTGCTGTGCCTTCATGAACATAATGGCTTACATCGGCAATATGTATTCCAACTTGATAATTACCGTTCGAAAGATTTTCAACTGAAACTGCATCATCAAAATCTTTTGCATCTTCCGGATCGATTGTGAAAATGGTTTTATTTCGTAAGTCCAAACGTTTTTTAATTTCCGCTTGAGGAATTATTTCCAGAATTGCTTCGGCTTCTCGTTCAACTTCTTTGGAAAATTTATATGTCAATCCAAATTCACGGGCTATAGAAGAGATCTCGGCATCATAACTGCCTGCTTTGCCAAGAATTTCTTTTATTTTTCCTTCAGGATTAAGCTGCGGCAATTTCCATTCAATATCTCCGGCAACTACTTTATCTCCGGTTTTTGCACCGCCTAATTTATTAGCAGCAACATAAATATCACGATGAATTTTTTGATCGTCCGGTTTTATAAAGAAAAAAGATTGACTCTTATGAAGCGTTCCAACAATTTCATTTCTTTTCCGCTCTACAACTTTTATTATTTCGCCTTCCAAACTTTTACCTCGGTGCGATGCAATCAGAGAGATTTCCACTAAGTCGCCGTCAAAGGCAATATTAAAATTTTTTCCGGTAACAAAAACATCTTTAATGTTTTTATCCTTCAGAATAACAAAGCCATAATCGCCGTCTCCAACAATCTGCAATGTTCCTATCAGTTTTCCGCTTACATAAGCATTATAAATGTAGCGCTTGCCATCTCTTTTAATAAATCCTTCCTCTGTAAGCATGTGAAGAAAATGTTTCAGTTCTGCATATGCATGGTCTTCAACAATGTTTAATTGTTTTGCAAGGTCTTTCGACTTAATCTTAAGAGAAGGATGATTTTTAAAATATGCTATTAATTCTTTTTTCATCAGAACTCAAACCTATATTTAAGTGCAAACTCACTAATCTTATCTTCTGAACCGAATGGTGAAACAACCGGGTCTCTTCTTTCAATACGAATTAAGAAACTTGGACCTAAAGGGGACCAATCTAATTTTAGATTTGCTTTACCAATATTTTGAAACACTTCTGTTGTGCCGCCAAATGAATAGCGTAAGTTTTGAATTTTACCTGAGAGCGAAAACTTTGTTGCATAACCTGTTTGATTGATCTGGATATTATTAACTAAATCACCAACAGAAGAATTGAGATAATTTGTTAAAACAGAACCGAGCAATGAATAGCCGGTACTTCCAAGAGTTTGACCGGCTACATTAGTCTTATCCTGAACTGTCAGATCATCTTTAAATTTACCGGTAAGAATAAATGAGAACGCATCGGCGTAATCGTAACGCGTGTCTCGTATATTGTTCTGAATATTTTTTGAACCAACATAAACTCCTATACTTTCTGTATTACCGGCAAGGCTTTTCCCCAGGTCGGAAAGAGGTGACCTAATTTTAATTTTTACGGCAACCTCCTGCGGTTGGCTGTTTTCTTCACGGGGATTAATATAATCGCCGGTATATGTTGCAGTGATATCCAGATAAGGATTGGTAATATCACTTTCGAAGCGTAAAAAACCTGTTGCATCAAAAGTTTTAAAGAATTCCAGTTTAGAATCTTGTAATAATTCGAATGCGCCCTGTGCGCGCGTTTCTCCGCTAAAGTTGGAATATTTTAAATCTCCGCGCATTTCAACAATTAATTTTTGATTAGCCGCTTGTGAGAGAATGATAACAGCTTTTGCACTGTTCTCTGTTCTGATTTCAATTTCATAATCAAAGTTGAGTGGCTTTTCAGTCTCTTCTTTATAGTTTTGTAAATCTTTCTCTTTTAAAAGTACTTGCTGAAACCGTGCAAGCTCTTTATCAATCTTCGATGAATCTTCAATAAAAATGAAATTGAAATTTTTGTTTGTTGCTACGCCATTTTCTTGTCCGCTGGTATAAATTAAATCTGTATTCTTCAATAGAATATTTCCTTGGAAGAATACGCGGTCGCCGTTCTTGGTTAAGAGCCACTCTCCGTCAGTTCCTATTAAAAGATCTCCGTAAAAGAAAGGACTGACACTTTGCGATTGCTGACCAAGTACTGCAAGATCTCCGTTAAAGAGAAGTTTTATTTCTTTTGTTTTGAATCCGTCAAAATCAATTCCGCCTTTGCCGTTAATTGTTCCGGAATATTTTGTTCCGCCTGCATTTGAAAGAACGAAACTGTCAACAATCATAGACTGTTTTTCGAAACTTAACTTCATTCCGCATTTATAATTCAAATTATTGAAGCGGCTTTTGAATAATCCCTCTGTTAAACTAACGTTGCCGGAATAAATAGGCGAGTTAATTGTTCCGCTTATATTCAAGTCGGCAGAAAGCATTCCGCTCTGATCTGTAATACCCGGCAGAATTCGTCCCAAGGAATTCAAATTAAACTGTGACGATGTCATTTGTATGCTGACCGGTTCGTTTTGCATGACTCTCTCTTTCACTTCTGCAAAACTCAAATCAATTGGCAAAATTCCTTTGATTAAAAAGAGTGGTCTATTTTCATTCGAGGTGGAATCTAGGAATGTAATATTGGTTGTAAGTTTTTTATCGGCATAATTTAATAATCCTTTAATGTTGCCCAAATGAGTGGTAGGCAACTTAAGGTTTTTCAAGTCAACGAAAAGATCAATAACCGGATTTTCAAGCTCGCCTTTGATTTTTGCACTTGCGGAACCATTCGCAATAAGCTGGCTCTCTTTAAGACCAAAAATATAACGTTCCAAAATATCTCCGGAAATTCCATCGGCACTCAATAGCCAATCTTGTTTGCCGGAGCTTTCGATTATTCCGCTTAGACTAATAAGAGAGGTATCGCGCTGCATCCGGCATTGACTGATCTTGAAATAATTGGGATTAAACAACACTTTCATTGTGTCTTTGTTTTTCCATTCAATGCCATTATAGCTAAACGAAAGATTATCCACAAGTAACTGCTGCTCACCGGGAGTCATCTTAATTATTCCTTCCGCTTCTGTGTCAAACATATCTGCAATATTAGCCGAAGTGCTGAAATATAATTTGCTCTGGTTAAACGTAACATCTGCCGCAATAGATTTTATATTACTGCCGGAATAAAATCTTTTTCCGGTTAGAGAAGCCGTTCCAAAAAGTTTATCGAATGAGAGGAAATTATTATCACGCGTGAAGTTAAGTTGCGTGTCAAAACCTGAAAGATAAATTGTTTTATCTTTCTGCATCATTACAAAGTAATCGAGGTTCAGTTCCGTGGATACAGAGAAATTTCCAGATTCATTTTTCACATTACCGTTAAATTCGCCGGAAAAATCGAGCCGATCGTATCCAATAATCTTTGTTAGCAATTCTAAATCTTTAAGCTTTCCCCCAAAATTGAATTTCAAATTATCATTTACAAAATCGGGAATTACAGATGATGAAGAATCATTTACTGTACTCGGTTGAACTATTGATAGGGGATTTAATTCTGAAATTTTCGATGAAATAATTTTCGAAATCGTTTTTGATTCGTAAGTAACCAACTCAATAGCTTTATTTAATGAGAAACTGCCATCAATTTTGAAATCGGCAAAATCCGATGTAAGAATAATTTCACGTTTAGTAGAATCTTTCTTGAAGGAACATTGTATATCGGAATTGCTGATTCTTTCTCCTTGAAAGCGTGAAGAATCAATACCAACTTTAAATGTGGCGGTTAATTCATCCGGATTAAAACTCTTGCCGTCTGCGCTAAGATAAAAATTGAAATTGCTTTCATACTTCTCATCTTTCAAGAATCTTGCAAGATCTAAATTTTTTAATTGCCCGACTAAATTGTAAGAAGGAATTGTATCTTTGTCAAAAGAAACATCTCCTTTTATAAACGCAGAAAGTTTATCGCTGGAGCCGTCAATTTGTAGGTCTATTAAACGGTTTGCTGCATGAGAACTGAAAATTAATTTATCAATATTGTAGCCGTCAATGCGAGAGCCGTCTGCGTTGATTTGGAAATCAGCAGCAATATCAGAGATTGAAACACCTTTGCCTTTAATCTTTCCGTTCGAAACCAATTTTGTATTTATATTTAATATTGGAAAGAGATCAAGATTTTCGGTCGAGAAGTTAATATCATAAACCATTGGTTTGGAAGCGAGATTCATTGTCGCATCAAGGACCAATTTTCCGTCATCAATATTTCCGGAAAATCTGGATTTGAAATTCAGCGGTTCACCTTCGAATTCCATATTAACTTCTGAAAGCCGAAGCTTTGTGTACTCCGGAATTTTTAGAGTTGGAAGAAACGCATGAATATCTTTGTAGTTTATATCCGTTTCACTCATCTTTGCTATAATGAAAAGTTTTTCGGGTCTGTTAAGGTTTTCAACCTTACCCTCAATTTTAAAGTGTGTATCGCGGTAATCAACTATAAATTTATCAACCTTAAAATTGCCGAATTTACCATGAGCTTTTAAATCCAGCGAAGGATTACCTTTTAAAATTTCTGTGCTGGTTATGAAAGACGAGAGATCGTCAAAGTTAAACGACTTTGCTTTTGCACTCATAATAAAAGGATAATTTCTAAAATCTTCTAACTGTACTTTACCAAATAGATTCAAACTGTCAATACGAGCGCTGATATTTACTTCGCTGCTGTCTGTTAAAAGATATAAATTGCCAATACTTGCAAACTCTTTTGTTATTGCAAATTCGCCGGAGATATATTTTAAATTAAAGTGGGAAAGGTTCGTTTTGCATGATAATTCATTTAATGCCAGTAAATAATTTGAGTTGGGAATATCTGCAAATGCATGTGCGGAAAAATTTAACTTTTCAATCCGTAAATCGTCGGGGTTTAATATGGAGTATACTTTCTGCGATTTCAAGTTTGCGTATGATTGTCTTAGAAACGAAATGTTATGAAACTGAATATCACTCGCTTGAATTGTAAATGAAAATGAAGATGCAGTTGTATCAACGGGTTTTGGTTTTAAGAGTTTTTCAAAATTCCATTGACCATCCTGATCTTGAAGCATAGAAATTTTTACATCTTCAAGCAAAATATTTCTTACAAAGATTTTTTTAAGGAGCAGTTGAAGAGGACTTGTTTTCAATTCGATTTTTTTTGCAAAGATAAGAGTATCGTTATCAATAACGATTGAAGTGTTGCGTAGATATAGTGAAGTGAGAATTGTTCCATCTATATTTTCTATGTTTAATTTACCGTTGAGCTCTTTATTTGCCAGGGCAATAACTTTTTCTCTCAATAATTCCCTAAACGTTTTTGTCTGTGTAAAACCGACAATCAGAATATTAAGAATTAAGAGCCCTAAGAAAATTCCAATAAAGACGTTTATTATTTTCCGGAATAAACTCCTTTGAGCTTTTTTTTGTTTTTGGTCTTGAACATTATTTTGTTCGCGGTCAGCCATTATTTTTTAAATCTTTCAAGAACTGTTTTAATTATGTTCGTTGTAGATCGGTCATTTACAAATTCAATTGTTTCCACTTTACCGCCGTTTGCTTCAACAATTTCTCGCCCAACAATTTTTTCTAATGACCAGTCGGCACCTTTTACCAAAACATCAGGTATCAGTTTGTTAATAATTTCGTTTGGTGTATCTTCGTCAAAAATTACAACGTAATCAACCGGTTTAAGAGAAGAAATAATAAAAGCGCGTTCATGTTGAGGAACAATCGGTCGAAGCTCGCCTTTAATTCTTTTTACTGAGGAATCGGAATTTACGCCAACAATCAATACATCGCCTTTCTCTTTCGCTTTAGAGATATAATCAACGTGACCGGCATGAAGAATATCGAAGACGCCGTTAGTGAAAACAACTTTTTTATTCTGCCGTTTCAAATCATTTCTGATTGCTGTAAGTTCATCAATATTTTTTACGTAGTTCATTTTAACTCTTTGGCTACTGCGTTGAACAGATTATTTAATTCAATAGGAACAATTCCAACTTCCTGGCAAACCAAGCCGCCTGCATAATTAGCAAGATATGCAGCATCAAAAATATCAGCTCCGGCTGTAAGAGCCATAGTGAGTGTTGATATTACCGTATCGCCTGCGCCGGAAACATCCGAAACTTTTCTGGCAATTGTAGGCACTCTTCTTTCCGGTTTCCCTTTTTCGAAAAGGGCAATACCATTTTCTCCTAATGTTAGAAGTGCGTATTTACAATTTAACTGTTCTAATAATTTTTGTCCCGCTTTAGAAATATCTTCATCGGATCGAATTCTGGTTCCAAAGACATCTTCTGTTTCCTTTCTATTCGGCTTAAAGACAGTAACTTTCTGGTATGAAAAAAAATTATCGAATTTTGGATCTACGGTTACAACTTTGTTTGCTTTATGTGCAAGTTCAATTACTTGTCTTATTAAACTTTCCGTAAGAACACCTTTATTGTAATCTTCCAGAATAACTGCATCGATGTTTTTGATTGTCTTTTTTAACAAATCCAAAATTTTCTTTTCGGTCTGAGGAGAAATTTTATTTCTCTTTTCTTTATCAATACGAACAACATGCTGTTTGTCTGCGATAACACGTGTCTTTGATGTAGTTGGTCGTTTGGAATCAACCACAATTCCTTTTGAAGAGATATTTTTTTCGTTTAATAGTTTTCTAAAAATTTTTCCTTCATTATCTTTTCCAATCACTCCGATTGGAAAAGGGATGCCGCCGAGAGTTAATATATTGTATGCAACATTCATAGCTCCGCCGAAACGGTAGAACTCATTATCAACTTCCAGAACGGGCACTGGTGCTTCGGGAGATATTCTGCTGATTCCGCCCCAGTAATAACAATCAAGCATCAAATCACCTATTACGGCGATCCGCTTTCCTTTGAAATTATTTTTTAAGGCATTCAGTTTTCTAAGCGAGACATTGATCATTTCTTAACTCCCATTTTGGCATTGCCATGGATTCCCATCCATTGTGCAAGTTTGTTAAAGAAATTTATTTTTATCAATCCTGATTCTGTGCCCAGCCAAATATTTGTTCCGTCAAAAAAGATAGAGTAGACAGTAGCAGGTATTCTTTCATCGCGCACTGGAATAATTTGATTTGTAATTCGATCAATCAAAACAATTCCTCTGCCAAAAGTTTCTTTTGTGCTTTCTCCAAACTGATATAACGATGCCCAAATATAATTCCCTGTTCTTTCAAGGTCGTAAACCCCGTTTGCAGGCAAACCGCTCTTATAGTCGAACCGCTGCCAATCATTTCTGCGGTTGAAACGAAATAACCCGCCAAGATTAAATTCCGGTCGCTCCGGAGTGATAAACTCATCAAGCCCTATCCAAATATTTTTTCTTTCGAATAGTAGAGAAGTGATCGAGACTTGTTCGCCTTCGCCGTCAAAGTGGTTATATCTTGTATCATAAAAAGTAATTGCATTCTTATCTTTTAGGTCTTTCGTTTTATCATACTTATGCAAACCGGCTTCGGTACCAAACCATACAAGAGAATCGCCGTCAACTTGAATTGTTTTGATGTTATTTGTTTTCTCATTGCTGCGGACGGTTAAATCATAATCGGAATATTTTTTTTCGTTAAGATCGAATTTAGTTAAATATTTAAAACGTCCGATCCAGAGTACGTTTTCATATTTATCAAATGCCAGTGCACGAATCCAATTTGCAAGCTGACCGCCTAAACCAAATTTCCTTTTTGTCCAGGTACCCCGTTTTATATCAAGTATGAAAAGTCCGTCTGTTGAACCTGCCCATACATAATCTTTGTTTGCCGCAATGCAATAAAAGAAATCGTGCTGTAAATTGCCAATGGAAGTAGAATACGTCATCCAGGCGTTGCTCTTAGGAATGTATTTAAAAATTCCATTTCCGTTTGTAGCAAACCATAAGTTTGTTCCGTCGCTTGTTATGTCGGTTACCTGTGCACCTTTAATAAAAAATTCAAGATCGGTTTGATCCTGGGCAAAGAGATCTATTCCAAACAAAATGAAAAGCAGAAACAATATTTTCTTCATCGGAGGATTTGTTCAGTTAGTTAATAGCTTTGATTTCTAAGAGGAAATTTAACACTAAGAATGAATGGATGGAAATATTTGAGAAAGATTTTTAACTGTTTACACTCAACAGCCGTACTAATGCCCCCATAATTCCCTATCTAAACTTCTGTATTGAATCGCCTCAGAAATGTGTTGCGGCCTTATTTCAGTTGATCCATCTAAGTCAGCTATTGTTCGGCTCACTTTTAGAATTCTATCATAAGCCCGAGCCGACAATCCTAACCGTGTCATTGCCATCTTTAATAATTCTTCACATTGATTATCAACTTTACAGAATTTACGGATTTCCTTAGATGCCATGTCCGCATTTTTATAAATATTTTTTATTCCGGAAAATCTCAATTGCTGGATTTCTCTTGCAGAGATTACTCGTTTTCTAATTTCACTTGATTTTTCGCCGGTAGAGCTAGAAGCCAGCTCTTTAAACTTTACTGCGGGAACTTCAATATGAATATCAATTCTGTCTAAAAGAGGACCTGAAATTTTTGCCATATATTTTTGAATTTGCATTGTATTGCAGGTGCATTCCTTATTAGGATCAGTAAAAAAACCACAAGGACATACCTGCGTTGCCAATCTGCAAGTTGATACTAACAGCTCAAAAACCATCAAATATTCTCAAAAATCCACAATCCTTAGGGGGACATATAAGAAAACGAAGACTAGAGCAAAATCTATTTCAAAAGGATATTGCTCGTATTATAGGTGTCGAGGAAACAAGTATTTATAATTGGGAAAAGAATCTAAGCAACCCATCTATTAAATATATCCCGAAGATCATAGAATTTCTTGGATATATCCCATTTCAACTCGATACTCTTTCTTTGGGAGATCAGATAAAACTGTATCGAAAGTTACGGGGTATTTCACAGAAAAATTTAGCAAAAGAAATAGACATCGATCCGACTACCTTAGCAAAGTGGGAAGCTAATAAAAGAAAGTCATCGAAAGATTTTCTGTTCAGAGTAAATGACTTTTTTCGCAAACAGTTCAATAAAGGAAAACCGTTATGAGAAATTTTTTAGTGTAAACCTCAGTTTATTTTTTTATGTAGTCCGCTTTCGAAGTCTGCTTCAATAAATTTATCCTGAGAATACTTTTTTAGATTTCTCAAGTTTTTTTCTTTGAAGTATCTTACGATTGCCGCGATCATTTCATCGCTACTTTGGTAATTGCTGTTATGAATGATGGCTTTCTTCATTCCGCTAAAATATGATTCTATCGTATTGAGATATTGCGCTTTTGATGGCAATGGTAAGATGATAATTTTTGGCTCATGTGATGTATTGTGAAACTCTATAAAATCATGTAGAGATTTGGAATCGTGCCATGATGCAGAATCCCATGTAACAAATACCTGTTTTTTATGATGAGCGTAGCGAACAATTATTTTTAGAATTTCGATAACTGCCTCAGAATTCTTTTGGCTAATAAACTTCCAGAGAATAATTTTCTTCGTTGCCTCGTACGCTCCTATAAAGGTGATACTGCCTTTCTTAGAAGGATATTGAGGATATGTTTTAACTTCTCCTGGTGCGTGAATTGATTTTCCACCATATGGCTTTACAGCCCAGGGACCCGCTTCATCTATAAAGAATAATGAATCAGTATCATTCAGTGACGATTTAACTTCCTTAATTGCCGTTACTTTTTCTTGATACTGAGGATCTTCACTCGTAAGAACTTTTTGCGCTTTCTTAAAAGTGTATCCCATTTCTTTAATAGCACGAGAAATCGCATGAGGGCCGATTCTTTCCTTGTGTTCTTTTTGATATGCTTCTGCTAAAGCAATCAAACTCCATGATGATCTATTGATGTCATAATGATTCGGTGGGTAGTGAATTATTTTCGCAATTCTGTTTTTTCGTTCTTCCATAATTTTCTGAAATGATTCACCGCTCCGTTTTACATTTAGAAAATTCATCCCTTCATTTTCGAATCGACTCTTCCATCGATAAATTGTTTTTGCGTTTCGTTTACTCTTACTCACGATTTCAATAAGCGGTTCATTGCGTAAGAGCATTTCAACAACAATCGCTCGTTGGGAAACATTTCTATGAATACTGCTTTTGAGATCATGCAATGTTTGTAATTCATCTTTGTTAAGTGTTCTATGAACTTTCAACGCATTATTAGTTCCTCGAAAACTTTTGATGGAATCAAGAAAATGCGATACTGTTTTTAACAATTCCTTTTTTGACGCATCGATTGATTTCGCATCGCTAAGATTATCTACAATTTCGAGAATTGATTCAATCGGATGTTTCAAATCAATTCGATGCTGGATTTCTAAATACTCAACATCATCTATTTTCTTTTTGTGGATTTTATTCTGATGATATGCTGGCATTAATCCTTTAATGCCATTTTTCCGAAACGATAGTTTTTTTCGGTAGAGCGTTGCAAGTGAAATTCCATTGGAGTCACAGAATGATTTATACACTTGAACCACTTCTTTCTTGTGCAGCTTTTTTCGACTAAACTTTTCTAATCTGAGAAGTGTTGTCCTCCATAATAACACGGGTATTGTTCTAGATTCAGGTTCATCTTTAATGATGCTCATTTCTTTGAGGAGTTTTTCCCTCTCTTTCATCGACAAGAAATCAAGCATTATTTCGTCTCGTAGATTTTATATACTACTCATTTCTCATCTTGGTCCAAGAAACTTATCACCATTAAAATGAATCATATGTGTTGGATGTTCCATAATCCATACTTCTGTTTCCCACGCTAAGTCATTCGTGTGTCTCTTGAATTCAGCAAAATCAGGAAATGCTGATACGTAAATTTTCCCTGCATGACAATTTTTAAGCAGGTCTTCTAACTCCACAATCCGCTTCGGAGTAATTGGTCCATGTGAAGTAACCGCTTCAATAAGAAACAGCCAATTTCTCTGAGGATCAAATATTACCACATCGGGAAGTTTACTGTGCTGATTTATTGGGATGCCTAGTTCAGATAGTTTTTTAGTCTCGGTAATCAAATCTTTTTTAGCCGTATCACCAAGATATAAGAGCAGTCCACCTGGGGCAAAGCGAGAGGCGAATTGATTGACAATGGCTACCTGCACTTTATTATGTTTTCCGGGTGAAAGCTTTATGACTGATCCGTCAGGTAGTTGCAAGGGAATCATTTGCATATCACGATCTTTTACATATTTCTTTGTGAGCTCACCAACCTCTTCCTTGAATTGTGTGAGCGCATCATGCCATTTTTTAGTACCGTATGTTTTAATCACTTTCAGAGCGGCTTGTGATATTGCATAATGAGCGCGTGGGCTGTTTACGGGTAGAGTAACATCATCAGGATTATAATCAGCAATTCTTGCTTGTACAAACTGATGAAGTACTTGTCGGCGAACCGTCTCTCGTGTATTAGGTGCATATGACTTTTTATACTGATCTGTCATAAATTGCATAATACCTTTGGTTACCTGCAAGCTTTTCCGTTTTGCTGAACTCCATTTATCAGCTTCAGTAATTCCACAAAGAGCAAGAAGCGTGAGTGCTGCCATTTCATTTTGTTGTGCTTTGGGTAATCCAAATTCTTGAAGGATAATTCGTGCTTCTTCAATCTTGCTCATGCGACTCTCAGCTCCTCCCTTGATTTGAAAAATTGTCTTACAATTTCATCGACTACGTTTTGAGTAAAATTATTTTCGAGTATCAATTTATTTCCTAACTCCATGATGAGCGAAATATCAGGTAACGGCATTTCACGTAATTCAGTAGCGCTCACATTAATGTTGCCATTGAAGGTTCTAAAATAGGTATCGAACAGTGAACTATTGAGCAGTGCTGAAAGCCCGAGTATTTCTCTTCGGTCTAAATGTCCATGAGGTCTATAAATATAGTTGAGATGGTTTTCAACACCAATCACATTCGATTCAACATTGTCAGCAAAATATGGAGTTGCGATTAATCTGCTATGATCATCTTTCGAGCTAAATCTACGCAGGAAAATATAGTTCTTATTTGGTATCAGAAGCGATTTAGTATCGTCGCATACCTGTATATATTGTTCCTTATTATTCCTAGATACGGGCCATTCCCATTTCATTTTTGAGGCGTTATATAAAAGATATAATGGGGCAAGCACCATGTCAGGTTGTTGTGTAGCAAAAATATATTGTCGTGCACGATATGATACTACCGGCCCTGTGGATATTTGAATGTTGTATGCATTTAAATTTCCCTTCCACGACTTAAAGAGCTTAACAACTTCCGCTTCATCTCTTGATGATGGAAGATGAAGTATTTTTTGATAAGATGTTCGATCAAAAATTTCGTCAAAGGAATAAAGTTCTATGGATTTGTTCTCTATATCAGATATTCCTTGCGATGTGGATATTGTAATTTTATGAATGGATTTATTACGTGTGACTCGTCTCGCTGATATAATAATATTTTCTTGAAGCACTGCATCACGTTTAAATGCATCTGTTCGTGATTCAAATAGATGAACTGATTCAAGATCAACTAAGGAAAAAAATCTTTCTCGAAATAACCTAAAATATAATCCCGAAGAAAAACTACGCGGAGTTATAAAAATAAGTTGGCCACCCTCCCTCAGTAAACTAGCTGCTGTGTGCAGAAACATCGCATATATATTTGGTTGTCCATGAACAATCGTATCGTTTGCCTTGACTCGTCCATCAGTTTTTTGGATTTTGAAATAAGGGGGATTTGAAATGATTATATCGTATTCCTCATCTATGCGATTTTGGTTTTCAAGCGTATCTGCATAGGCATAAATAAAATCACCGGTATATAACGTATAGATGAATTGAACATCATATTCATCTTGTAACCATAATTTAAGATATTCTAATACTTGGGAAGTATACTTCGAAAGATCACTATCAATCTCATAGATTGTTAAAGTGATCTTTTTAGGGTACTTGTGTGATTGCACTATTCTTTCAATCAATGCACACGAAAGAATTCCGGTCCCTCCGCCTGGATCAAGAATTTTAATCTCTGAAATTTTGGTGTTTGGTGATACGTAAAACGACGACATAAATTGAGCAACTAAGGGGGGAGTAAAAAATTGCCCTAGCCCCTTTCTTTGAGCAATGTCAATTTCCGCAAGATATTGACTCCCTATCTCATCAGCTACTTGAGTAGGTGATTTGCCTTTATTATCGACTATATGCACAAGTACACTTTCCATGGACATAAATTTACGCATTCCTTCTCAAGAAGCGAAATGAATTAGTTCCAAGGTTTGAGAAATATAGGGTAACGAAAACTCGTATGAGTGAAAAGTTATACTTAGCAACAAGCATAACTTTTCAATACTCGTAACCATTATGCACTTGAGAAATTTACTTGGTGCGCTTTATTTTTTTCTTTTAGAAAAATGTTTCAAAAATTTCGAGAACATTTTTTTATTAGATTTTTTACTGCGATTCTTCTCAGCCATTGTATCTTCCCATGATTTAGCCCATTCAACGGTATTATTCTTAATCCAGTAGTGGGACTTACAGGCAAATTGCCAATTACCAATTGAGGGATATAACGAAATTGATTCTCCATCAAAAATTAATCTCCAAGCATCAGGGGATAGAGGAGTAACTACTTCGGTATGGCATCCACAGCAACATTTATGAATCGCCACACAATTGGGAATTGAAACATAAAGTTTACCTTCTTCCATTTGGTCTGGAATATATTCCACAAACTCATACGACAAAGTCTTCATTGAATAATTCTCCTGTATTTATCGCATAGTTGCTATTGCATTCCTTTCCTAAATCTTGATAGTAAGAAAATATCTTTTTCCACTTGATGACTGCCAACGCTGCATTTAATGAATTCAAATCCGCTATTTGAATATTGCTTGCATAAGCGTTTTCAGATTCGTCCGAAAAAGAAATTCTTTTTTCAAGATGATCTATTTTAGAAGTTAGTCCAGTAGTGACTCGGACAATGCCTACCAGTTCATTATCTGCAAGCTGTAAACCCATCCCCACATCAACAAATGGAATTTTATTGTTTATACAAAATTCAATCAAATCCTTTTTTACCTGACTACCATCGATTGCAAGAAATACAAAATAACTGTCAAGTAATTGATTGATGTTTTCATTGCTGATAAATTCTGGATGGGGAATAATCCTCTTATGCATCCTAGAGTATACCTCAGCAAAATAATCTACTTTCTTTTTCCGCTCTCGGAGTTTTTCAAGTGAAGGGGCTCCAGGGGAACGGAATGCGTTGTGTTGTAGAAATTCATCACCGTCAAACAGATGTATTTCTTTAACTGGAGTTTTTGCAACCAAATCTAAAATATACGATCCGGTTCCTCCTAAGCCGACAATTACGATTTTTTGTGATTCCAGTTTTTCCTGTAGTGCATTAATCTTTGCTCGACTCGAATTTGTGTCCGAATAATTAAATACAGATTCCTCATCTTCAGTAAGATGAACCTCGTATTTTTTCACTTCGACATCAGGATTCAATGATTTTGCGTGGTTCGAAATAATTTCGAAGTATCGTTTTATTTTTTCGTAGTAGGTGGGATACCCATCTGCGGGTTTATTCGAGAACGAATAATTTACGACGATCTTATTTCCAAGATTCTGATCCCCATTTTGATGTTTAATCGCAAGGATGGGCGAGCCATCCTTTTGACATGGATATTCTCCAATAAAATAGATTACGTGCGTTTCAGGTTTTTTAGTTACTTCACCTGCAAGATCAAGCGTTGATATGAGGGTGCCGCTCTTTATTTCTTTTGACGAAGTAACATAAGGAACATTGTGTACTAATAGATAGCCATGTTTGACCTCTAATTCAAAACCTTCATCCCACAATCTTTTAAGGTCGGGACTAAGACTGATTACTTGCTGTAACATTGAATATCATTCCTTCTTTTAGTTTAACAATATCGCCTTGTACCATTGAGCCCTTTGGATTGTGTTTAGGACCCTTACTGTAGTTAACAGTATAAATTATTTTGAGATCAGGGTTCGGGTTTTCAAACGCAAGAACTACCAACTGATCATACGAGATTGTTTTTCCTTGAACGGTTTTCATTCTCCCATTCACAGAAATGGTAAATTCCTTTTGTTCTTCTTCATGCTCTAGCTGTTCAACTTTTTCTTCAAGCTCTTCTGCTCTATCTTCCAGTTTATCAGCTTCCTTTTCCAGTTGATGTGCTTTTTTCTCAAGCTGCTCTGCCTTCTCTTCAAGTTTGTGTGCTTCTTCATGAAGTTTTTCAGCATCATTCTCAAATTGGTCAGCTACCTCTTCGAGTTTCTCAGCTTTTTGTTCAAGCTCATCAATTTCCTTTTTCAAATGATCAGGATGAGTATTCTGTTCATTTTGATTTTTGTTTACTTCTTTTGAATCGTTCATCGGATTTCTCCTTTCTTTTATGATTATTAAGTGAATTACCTATAAGCTATTTTTGCTTAACTGCTATATAAAAAAATTTTCATTACCTCTTAAGCAAATTATACTTAAGAGTAGGGCAAAAAAAATCAAAAGATAGATTCATACACAAATTCCTTTCCTGTCGATGTTGTTTCGTCTTTTCTGTTCACGATTCTCATATCAAATAAGTTTTTTAATCTTACCGAAGCAGCAGGAACACTGATTTTAAATTTTTTAGAAACATCATTAGATGTTAGCTCTTTCTTTAGCATTATATACTCTAATGTTTCTTTTAATGATGCTTCGATTCCTTCTGAAAACAGCTCCCAAGTTCCATCTGCTTTACGAAACATCATATAAAATTTTTCTCCAGCTGGACGCTTTTTTGTAAAAACTAATTCGATGTTATACAAAACAACATCATTAAGATTGGAAAGATAAATTGCTTTTTTACTTACCTTGCCAGCGTCCATGTTTTTTAATTCAGTCACAAGAAACTCATCAATAAAAGAACCATCTGCCGTCTCAATTCCAGAAAAATCTAATTCACACACTGTTTCGTTTTCTTTATATAATCGCTTCACAAATTCAGGTCTCATTTTTTGTGCGGGCTCTCTCCAAATTAAAGTGTTCGGAGTATTCCATCCCGCTTTTTGGGCTACCTGATAAATCTCTATTTTGTTTTGTTTTTTTACCATACCCTTAAGCATCTTCTACTTAAAGGTAGGTGTTTTAAAAATGATTGTCAAGTTTAAATATCTCCATAAAACCAAATGGTTGCATGTGTGCCCTGAAAATATTGATCCTCATCTGTAAATTCTATGTCACTTGAGCCTTGAGATTTATACATTATCCCATTACCAGAAAGAACCAATAAAGCTGTATCGTTTGGATTCCATTCACTAAGAGATCGGATAACACTATGTAATCCAGCACCACTTCGAGTACCATCTTCACTGAAAGCATATCTTAAAAAATCAGAGTCACTATGAAGATTTTTAGGAAGTTTCCTCTTACGAGTCTTTATTTGTCTTTCGAGTCTTCCTCTAATTCCTATACCTGTATCAATGATAGAAAGACTGGTGAAAATTTTCCCTTTGGTTGGGCTCTCCCATTTTTGCACTAATAAATATCCAGTGGAATTACTATGTTCTGGAATATTGGCGGTAATCTCAGATAATATAGTAAAGAAGATATTTGCATTTTTATGATTTGTAGAAAAGAAATCAAGAATATACTTGTATCTCTTCTGCAATTCATCAATTGTCTGAGCTATTTTATTGGCACTCTTAATTGGATCTTTTTCAATCTCAATAATTCCATACATTTTTTTAGCTTCTTTATCTCGTTCCCACAATGCTACATCCGTATAATCGCCAACGATGACACAATACTTTTTAGCATACTTAAAAAAATCTGCTCTTTCCATGTATTGGTAAATAACTGGACTCAAGGGAATATTCTTGAGCTTAACTTTTTTTTGAGTTACTTCAAATGCAGATTTAATAAAAGCTAACAAACCAAGGAGACAAAAAGGGATGATAAACGTGACGTTTTCAAAATCAATAATTACCTGATTACCTTTTTTGATAGATTTGGATTCTAGAGAACGATAAAACGCCAACCATCTCATTTCATTTCTAGTACTGTCACCAATGTCAATTATAATTTCTTTCAAGATGCTGTCCCAATATTTTTTATTTTCGAATTATTTCCAAACAGTTCAATTAAGATAAAGATTTCTTGATAAGATTAATTTACCTATCTCCCTTCAATCTCCTAAGCGCATTTACAACAACTCCACTCACTACTTCTTGTTTTTCTTTTTTCTGTGATTCAGAGATTGTTTTATACTCTACCTTTACTCGATATCCCTTCAAAATATTTTCACTCTGCAACTTAATCTCATTTGTGGTTTCATTCTCAAAGAACAAAATAATTTCATCAGGAAGAAATAGAAAAACATTACTACTAAATTTTAATTCCAATTTTTCAGTAATTAATTTTTTCATGGCTTCTAGTCGCTTCTTCTCAGTAGAACAGAACAATACTTTACCATATCCCGATTGAAAACATTTCTCTATATTTTTTATTTCATGGTCATCATTTGTCGTTACTGAAATTTCACAGGCGATCTTTTCCCCATCACGTTCAAGTCCTACATCGACTCTCCCAAGTTTATCATTTGTTGCTTCCTCAATCGTAGCTTTATATCCTCGTTGTTCGGCTAATCGTTTAATGAGTGTCTGAAGAAACCGATGTTGTGATACATTCTTTCCATTCATTCTCCTGTTATCATCATCCAACACATCAAGATTAGCATTGACCACAATTTTCTTTGTTGTGGTTTCTTTTTGTTTGGGATAGGGAGGTTGATGGAAAGTTTCGGATGCTTCTTGTTTCTTATCAACAGCAACTGGTGCTATTCCATACTTTTTCCTCGAAAGACCAATAATCTTTTCTTTGTTTTGTTGACCATAGTGAATATTAATTTCAGAAGGTAGAAACGTTCTAAGATTAAAATCACAATCAGAACGCTCCACCCGAACAATCGCTTCACCTATACTAAGACTTTGCAGATCATTTATATCAAAGTGAGCAAAGCCACTTTGTAACTTTTGAGCATCAAAATCTCCTATCCGAAAACAAATTCGTGTACCGGCATTTGAGAGTATTGAGTTTGCTAGGGCAACATCTAATTCCCATAATTGATGCAAATCCTGATGGGCGAGAATCAATCCAAGAGAATATTTTCGGGCCCCCGACATAATAGCTTTCATCGATGCAGTGATAAAATTCTGGAATTCATCTATATATAAATAGAATGGAGTTCTTTCATGGTGGCTTAGTAGTTGTCTTTGCATAACTACTTGGTGTAGTTTTGAGACAAGGAGTGAGCCTAATAAATAAGCGTTTTCATCACCTATAATTCCTTGAGCTAACTTTACCAAGAATATCTTTTTGTGATTAACGATATCTTCAATATCGATGCCTCTTTGTTGTGACACAATATTTCGAATGGTTTTTGGTCTAAGGAAAAAATCAAGCCGGGTAAGTATGGAATTGAGTGCGCTTCCTCGTAATAGTGAGAATTCCTTATCCCAAAAGTATTTGATATGTTCATCTGTTACTTCTTGCAAAAATGTTTCTCGAAATCCTTTCTCAATTAGGAATCTTCTCAAGTCCGTCAATGATCCCACGCGGTTACTTTCTAAGAACGCTGAAATTGCGTTGCCCAGTACAACACTCATTTGATCTCCCCAGCTTGTAGAGAATCTTCGAAAAATTTCAACAAGGTCAGAAGACAAGACGTTTTTTTCTACCTTAGTCTTTGCTTCGAGAATATTAAATCCTACAGGATACTCTTCATCACCCGGGTCGAACAGAATGACGTCTTCATGCCTATTCTCAGGAACTCTCTCAAGAATCGATTCAATGAGATCACCGTGAGGATCGAGTACTGCAATCCCTAATCCACTTTGAATATCTTGAGTAATAAGATTAAGAAGTAAAGTAGATTTACCGGTGCCGGTTGAACCAATAATATGCATATGCCGGAGTCGTTGTTCATAATTTAGGGAAACAACCGTCTTTTTATTGTTGTGAACATTTTCCCCAAGAACAAATTTGTTTCCGATTACAACAGAAGGGGTTTCAATTGTTTTTTGTATTTGCCGCGTTAGTTTCTTTGATACAATCGTTTCTGAGGGGAAATGAACAAATGAAATCAATTCAGCACTGTTCAGAATCATTCCACTACGGTGTGACTGTCGCATGATGATGTCAGCAAGATGTTGTTCATTTTCATAATCTTGATTTGTTAAAGGAATCAACTCATTGCTGTAAGGATCAGAAAAAACGGTGAAACATCCGGTCAGCGCTTTCAATATTTCCCATGCCCGTTGTTGAGATTTAGTAGTCGCTGCTATTCGAATTATAACCGCAAAAAGAGGATGTTTACATTTTTCTTTCGCAAGTTTCACCATTTCAGGCGCATCAATAAAAAAAGAATCACCATCATCATTTAAAACTGATCTCATAATACTCGTTGTCCAAGGTGAGTCTACTACTTGAAAGAGTATTTGAATGATTCCTTTTTCACCTTCATTTAGGTTTTCGAGTACTCCGAAAACGCTCGTCAACGGGTCTGGGTCGAACGTTTT
The DNA here is from genome assembly GCA_021801605.1 of Bacteroidota bacterium. GTDB lineage: Bacteria > Bacteroidota > Ignavibacteria > Ignavibacteriales > Melioribacteraceae > Fen-1258. Next base: position 1,088 of record JAJYXU010000117.1, on the reverse strand, counting down.
AAATGTTCGAAGTGGACGCATAAATTCTTCCGAGAGACCGAAATCAACTACTGCAATTTCTTTTGTCTCAGCCAGTAAGGATTGCAGTAAATTTTGCCCAACTGTTATTATTGCATCAGGAAAGAACGCATGAATTTGTTGGGAAATGTATAATGAATCCGATTCACGACAGGCAAATTGTACAGTAATAGATTTTTCTGAGCCAATAATTTCAAAACTAACCGGGTATGTACTAGTGGTTATACCAAGGAGACATTGCTCAATATATTCCGAGTTCACTTTATAATTTTGTGGAAAAACCACGATAAGTTCTTCGATCTTTTCATCACATTGAAATTGAGTTGCAGAAACATATTCAGATGGTTCAGGAAATTTATCATCAAGTTTGATATGTTCATCAGAAAACTTATTCCATTTGCGTTTCACTTTTTCAATAACAGAGCTCATGAATGTTTGTTTGTAGCCGTCATCAATATGATTCGTCTTTTGAATTGAGTGGAAATAGAATGGAACGAACGGGGGTTCAAGTTCTACTGGATAATCCCACACGTCCCACCCTCTTCCTCGGTGTTCCCATTCATAAAAACTTCTGGTTAGCTCTTCGATCACATCATAATACATTAACGGTATTCCCTCTCTGTACTGTTACTTCTTAAAAAGGTCTTGCATGATCGGTTTTCGTTCTAACTCAGTTAATGCCCTAATTCCACTACCTTGGAGTATCTGATCCAACACTTCGAGTACGGCGGCGTGAACCATTTCTTCAAACATTAACGCTGTATCCATCTGGTAGTAAGTTGTGGGTTTGAATGCTCTAACAAGAAACGGCCCGATAAACGGAATAGAAAAGACAAGAGCTTTGAAAGGACTTGGTGATTCGCCCAACCACCATGAAATAAAGAATCCTGTACCAAATGGTGCGGCACAAATATCAAACGAATACTCTTTCCATTTCACGCGTAAATACTCCCGTTTCCCGGAAAATATTCCCCCTATGTGGTAATCTATTCGTGATATTTTCGCTTTGGGTATTTGTTTTTTTAGAACTGCTTCTTCGGTTGATGAGTAGAATTTCTGAGAGGATTCTT
>JAJYXU010000168.1 GCA_021801605.1 Bacteroidota bacterium | reverse complement strand
AAAAAGAAACCATTGAAATTGTTGATGAGTATTGTTCAAATTATGAAAGAAAAATACGAGCGATGGGTGGAATAGGATTTTTCCTCGGCGGAATTGGTCCTGATGGTCACATCGGTTTTAACGTTCAGGGTAGTGATCACTTTTCAACTACAAGGTTAATTCATACAAATTATGAAACCCAGGCAGCTGCAGCAACTGATCTTGGTGGAATTGAGATAGCACGTAATCGACTTGTGATCACAATAGGACTTGAAACAATAGCTTATAATAACAATGCTACTGCAATAATTATTGCAGCGGGAGAAGCAAAAGCAAATATTGTTAGAGATTCAATTCAAAATTCATTTTCTAATAAATATCCTGCTACCGCTCTACAAAAACTTAAAAATGCCAGATTCTATTTAACACACGGAACCACAATAAGATTGGGTGAAAGACGATATGTAGAAGCCGCGCTTGAATCGCCAATTAGTCAACAGACTATTGAACGTAGTGTTATAAACCTTGTGGTTGAAAAAGCAAAAACCCTTTCCGAATTGAATAAAGAAGATTTCAAAGACAATAAAATTACTAATCTGGTAATGAATCGTTTGAAGCAAACGGCAGAAGAGATTACAAAAGGAATTGAAGAAAATATAATAAGACGCATTGAAGAAGGGATGAAGGTAGTTGAAGATAAAGTAATCTTACATACGGCTCCTCATCATGACGATATTGAATTAGCATATTTACCATATATAACACATTTGGTAAGAACTCCTTTGAACAAACATCATTTTTCATATATGACTAGCGGATTTACGGCGGTCACAAATTCTTTCATGCTTAATTTGATGGAGAATTTGTTAGCTTTTTTAAATTCGGGTACCTTCGCTAAAAAATTCAGTGAAAATTATTTTAACCGCCAAAATGTTGATGGTAAAAACCGTGATGTAATGCTTTTTTTAGATGGTGTAGCCGGACACAGCCGCACCCTTCAAAATGAAGCATTGGCAAGAAGATTATTACGTAATATTATGGAAGTTTATGAAGAAGAAAGCCTGGTGTATATAAAAGATAGAGTTAATGAATTGATAAATTATTTTAGAACTCAGTATCCCGGGAAAAAAGATATTGCCTATGTGCAAAAGTTGAAAGGCATGCAAAGAGAATTTGAGAGCGAAATCTTTTGGGGATATTATGGTTTTAGTGTTGAAGATGTTTCTCATTTACGACTCGGTTTTTATCAAGGAGATATTTTTACCGAATCACCTGAGATGAATAGGGATGTATTACCGATTTTTGAATTAATGAAAAAGATTAAGCCAACAATTGTTACGGTAGCTTTTGATCCGGAAGGAAGCGGTCCCGATACACATTATAAAGTTATGCAGGCTATTGCCGCAGCATTGGAACTTTATGAAAAATATTCAGGGAATTCCAACATTAGAGTTTGGGGGTATAGAAATGTTTGGTATCGGTTCCATCCGGCAGAAGCAAATATTTATGTGCCTGTAAGTTTAAACTCATTCGCAATTCTTGAAAATACATTTATGAAAAGTTTTAGCTCTCAAAAAGGAGCGAGTTTCCCAAGTTGGGAATATGATGGACCGTTCAACAAACTGGTACAAAAAATTCAAGTTGAACAGTATAATGTATTAAGAGAATGTTTAGGGAAAGATTATTTCTTGAAACATCCTCACCCAAGAATTAGAGCAGCTAAAGGTATGTTGTTTTTACGCGAGTTAAGTTTAGATGAATTCTATAAACACACAAGAGAGTTGAAGAAAGTTACAGAGTAAATTAGTGTTTGTGCAGAGGTTGTCCAAAAAGTAATTATTCACTCACCTACGCAAAAATCAGTTTAACACCACATAAGTTTAGAACTTCATAGCGAAGCAAGCCTTCATATTTTAAAGAATATAAACCTTTCTACAAATTCATGCTCTTGTGTTTTCTTCTTTAACCGATTGTATTCGGCTTGTTGATGGATCGAGCTACTTATCTTCTGCTTCTCCATTTATCCTCCGTTTGTTTTTCTCTTCTGCATTGGAAGAAAATCTAGCCCTTGCTTTTCTTTTTTGCAATGATTTGACTCCCTTCCAATGCAAAAGTGGGAGGACAAATGTCCTTATTTGACAACTAACATTTTTTTAGAAATAGTTATTTTACCGGAAGTAAGAGTATACAGGTACATTCCACTGGCAAGGCGAGAAGCATCGAAATCAACTTCATATGTTCCAGCAGCTTTCACTTCGTTAACAAGTGTCGCTACTTCCTGTCCAAGTGTGTTGTAAACCTTTAATGTAACAAATCCGCTTTTGGGTAGTGAATATGTAATTTTTGTTGTCGGGTTAAAAGGATTAGGATAATTATCAAGACTGTAGCCGTTTTCTTGCTTGTTAACCACGATATTATTTTTCTCTGACTTTTCAAGTTTAACTCCCATTTCTTTAGCCGCAAATTCCACTAATAAGTTTTGAGAATGTTCAGCAATTAATTCTGTGAAACTTTCTTCCGCTTGAGTTGGGTTGTTTAAATAATACTTATAAATCAATCCCTTCTCGTAAAGCATCTCGCTCGTTAAGTCTTCATCATTGGAGACGGCTTGAATAATCTCATCGGCAAGTGTTATTGAGTTTTCATAATCTTTTTTATCAACACTCTCTCAAATAAAATATCGGTTTATGTATGGAAGAAATTCTTCATATTTTTTATTGTTAGACAATTGTTTTAGGTAATCAATAAATGAATTCTTGTTGTCGTTTGCTCTGTACAAATGGTTGAGCTTAGATAACGCTGCTTTAACAATCAGTTTTTCTTTTTCTACATTTACTATGTTTTTATAATCTTCAATTAAATTTGTGAAATCACTTACATACTTATTCTTGTCATATTTATCATTCTTAGTATCTTCTCTGATCTTTCTGAGCAAAGTCAGATATTTTTCGTCTGCGTCTTTAAAAAGTTTTGAATCAATCGAATTCGGTTGGTTTACTCTTTCGGCGATTGCTGATTTTTGCACTCCGCAGACATCATTTACACCGGTAACAAATACATTGCCATAAACCGGGTATGGATAACGGCTGTAAGTGTTGCTTATTGCATAAGCATAAGAAGGGCTTGGGGCATATATATCAAGCCCGTTGCCACAAAAAGTATTATTTGTACCAATGTTATATGAAGCACTATTTATTAAAGCAACAGCTACTTCGTCATAGCCTGAAAATTCCATATAGTAAATATCTCCAGTACCACCATAACTGTTAAATGCCCAGTTCTGGCTTTCTGGTACCCCTTCTCCGGTTGAAAATCCTAAATTTGTTTGAGTGCCTCCATAATCATACACCATCGTAAAATCATAAAAACTAGCACCAGAAATATTTGTACGTGAACTGCTGTTTATACTAATACTTGCATTAAGATGAATATCACTAATGTAAATATAGCTTGAGTTGGTAACTGAGATTGGATTGTTTAATACAGTGCCTGCGCTTGCCTTGCCCTTGCAAAATAAGATTGGATTTATTGCTAAAGCTTGCGCTCTCGTTGTAAGTTCTTGCTTGAAGTTGTACTGTCTGACCTGAAGAGGCGTAGTTAATCGCAGATTGAATTGAAGTAAACAATCCGTAGTATTTATTATCTCCATTAGTTAAATACACAGTAGATCCGTTTTGAATATTAAATGTTCCGCCGGTTGGTTCAATATAATAACCATTGAAATTCACATTTGCACCCGGGAGAAGTGTAAGAGTTACACCAGATGGAATTGAAATATTTCCAGTAAGCGTACACGAGCCATCAACATAAACATATCCCACACCTATTGCGTTAGCTATGCTCACAGCATTATTCAATGATGAATAAAGGTTTGGAACTCTCAATTGTAAGAACTGCGTTCCATAAACATCTTCTGTTTCTAAACTTCTGACATCAAGAGTATTATCAAAATATGCGTTGTCTCCGCCAGCCATTGTTGGGGCAGTAGCATCGTGTGTATATGAATCTGTAAGCGGATGAGCCAAACCATGTATATGTCCGGCTTCATGAACTACCATTGATTGAACATCTAAGACGTGCGGAGTAGCATTTAGGTGCTGTTCTGTATGACTCCACGTTACATTACCACTTGAATTTAATACAATTGAACCGCTTACTGGTGTCAATTCATACGTACTTCCGTTCCATGACGGGTAACTCCATGCCGGTCCCCAACTGTTGTAATCTTGGGCTTGTGCTGTAAGTGTTAAACCGGAGCTTGTTCTTGAGAATTGTACTTGCCCGGCATTATTCCAGCTTGTAAATGCCGCGTCAACATAACTTAAATGATAGTTATATAACGAATCTGCAATTTTATAGTTATATGAATTTGATCCAAAATATAAAAACGGCGGACCGGAGTAAGGAGACTTTCCATACCTGGCACCACCATTATTAGGATCGATGGGCCGAAAGATTCTTTGCCCGTATATCATTGAGGAAGCGATAACAAGAATTAAAAGAATCAGAAAAGTTTTTTCCGGTTTCATTTTATTTACCTCCTTTCTCTGATAAATAGATGTTAATTCTACCAATAATATCTTCAGCTTTTTCTGAGGAGCCGTAATTGTACTTTGCAACTTCATCATCCTTTAGTAACGAACAATCTATTAATTTATTATTGTTGTTCTTTACTATCGGCAGCTTTCCGGAAATGCTGTAAATCTCATAGTAATTTTTATCGGTTTGTTTTAAGAAAAGAAGCGCTTCTTCATCTTTTGCAAACCTGAAACTTCTTTCCCCGCCGATAACACGGTCACCAATTTGTCCTCCTGGAATTTTAATTGTTATTATTTGTTCTTGGTTGGTTCCCTTCAGTTGAGTTTCGACACGTAAAGTTACATACGTGAAAATGAAATCCTTTTGACCAAGGTATTCCTCAAATTTAGGGTTGACATCCTATACTTTACCAATAACAATAATTGGCGCTGAGGCAACAAGTTCCTTCAATGTTTTTTTGCCCCACGCAAAATTCGTTTGTGCATAAGATACAACGAAAAAGATGACGGCAAGAAAAATTTTGAGAGTTTTCATTTTTACCTCCAAATGATTTTTGATTGTTTATTGACCTTTCCCCTATAAGGGGATAAAAACTTTATAGACCTACGGAATAATCATATTATACGGTTCTTTTACCGGGATTGTTTTTATTACTTCTTTGTTATTCAAATCAATTACAAAAATGGAATTACTGTTTGGACTAGCGACAAATGCTATATCTTCATTGGGAGTAATTAGAATCTGGGAAGATCCTGTGATTTTACCTACAAGTGTGATTGTATCTTTAACTTCATAAGAATCAGTATTAATAACATACAACTTATCATAGGCACCAATAGTATATACTTCATTCCGACTTGGGCTATATGCAGTGTAATATGGATTCAAGCTCCAAGGGAATTTTAATGATGAACGAAACAGTTTTTTTGTTTCCAAGTCATAGCTCCCAATACTTTCCTGAGCTCCTCTAGTTGGACCTGGTAGATAAGTTATAAAAAGTTTATTTTCTTTTAAGAATACAAAATCATCAATACGGAGACTATCTTTGTTTCCTCTATTTAAAACAAACTGAAGATCATGTAGACCCGAATTCTGTGTATAAAATTCCAGTTCGGTGTAACCGCCATATCTATCGCCTTCCCAATTCTTTTTAACTACCGTCCATTTACCGTCGGGAGAATTATAAATTCTTTTATCAAGCACAAAACTGTGTTCATCAGAAATAAACTCTTTTACTTTTTGTTCAAATAAATCTATTGAATATGTACCATAGTCCCTGAAATGAACATATACAAGCCCCGGCTCGGATTTATTTTCTGCTGCTATGAAATATCCTATCCCATAATTTAATTCTGTAAAAAAAATATTTTCTAGTTTTTCTTTTTTGATATTATAAATTGCGAAGCCGGATGGGGGATTCGGAAATTGCCCTTGTGCTCCAAAGAAAAGATAGTCTCTATTAGTAGAAATTTGCATACCATCATAAGAAACAGTATCGGATACTGGTAATTGTATTTCTTTTACAACTTCATAAGTTTTATAATCCACTAAATAAAATGTATTACCAGAGTTGGAATAAACATACATTTTGTTTTCAGTTGAATTATTGGGTCCAGTTGGCGAACTGTTGCAACCTAATGTTAATATAATAATGAGAAGTATATTTAAAATCTTAGTACATTTTTTAAACATTTTTTTCACCTTTATTTAATAAATCATCTCCGCTTATGGAATAATCATATTATAAGGTTTTTTTACGGAGATTGTTTTTATTACTTCTCTGCGGTTTAAGTCAATTACAAAAATCGCATTACTCTTTGGGTACGAAACAAACGCAAAATTATCATCTGGTGAAATTACAATTGGAGATTGTTCACCTCCTATAGAAAGGTTTATTGTATCTATAAGAGAATATGTGTCCGGGTTAATTATATAAAATTTGCCGTTACTGCCAATAGCATAAACTTCATTTCGATTTACGCCGTAACCAAGGTAATAACCGCTCAAACTCCACGGGAATTTTAACTGTGAACGAAATAACTGTTTTGTTCCCAAATCATAGCTTCCAAAGTAACTTTCTAGGTCTCTACTACGCCCATTTGAAAGCTGGTATGTTATAAAAAGTCTATTATCCTTTGAAAATTCAAAATCATAAATAGAAATACTGTCCTTGTCATTTTTATTTAATGTAAATTGTAAGTTTTGCAATCCGGAACTTGCAGTATAAAATTCAAGCTCTGAAAAACTACTATTACTACAATTTAATTATGGTGTATAATGTTTTGATAATTTTCTATCAGCATCTTGTCTTGTAAATGTCCAATTGATTTTTTTCTTTTCTTTGTTTCTTTCTTTTGCCCACGCTTTTATTCT
>JAJYXU010000142.1 GCA_021801605.1 Bacteroidota bacterium | reverse complement strand
CCACTCAAGCAGAGAGCGGCTTTGCCCATTTTCTTCACCAATAATTGATGTCCTGAGAACCATGCAGTCTTTATTTTCGCCGGCATTTTTGCTTAATCCGTATAAGTCATCGGCATCAAACAAATCATCCTCTGTGTATTTACCTTTACGACCAGTGTAAACACAATCTGTTGTTATGTGAAAACATTTAATACTTTTCTTTTCACAAACATTTGCAAGATTCCGGGGAAAAAGTGAATTTATTTTTAGAACATTTTCAATTGAATTCTTGGCAATTGTAGGCTTAATTACTCCGGCACAATTAATCACAACATCAACTTCATCAAGATATTTTTCAAATTTGCTCATCGGGTCATTTGCTATATCAAATTCGTTGCGTGAAATTTCCACAACGGAGTAACCTTTCGATTTGAAATAAGCGCTAACCGCAAAGCCCAGCATCCCCGTTGAACCAACAACTAAAATTTTTTCCATACTTACCTTTCTTCTACTTTCCAAATTTCCCAATAATGCGCATCGTACCGGATGTCATCATTGAGACTATCTTCTAATTCCGATGTGGAGAAATAAAGAATTTTAGCATCTTCCGTTAACGACATAAATCCATTTGCATAACCGGCAGGAATTAAAAGCACGGAAGGATTTTTTTCACTTAGTACAAAACGATTTACTTTTGAATCTTTCGAAGGATTTTCCCAATTATCAATCTTAACCGCACCGATAATAGCAGAACCTTTCACCACCATTACATATTTTGCTTCCTGCTTATGTGCATGCCAGGCTCTAACAAAACCTTGTTTATGATTTTCAACGGCGTAAAATCTTTTCACTCCTTCAAAATTGAAATCATTTACAAAACTAACTGTTCCTCTATCATCAACGGATAAACCGCCTTTAAGAAGCAACGGCTCTGAGTTCATGCTCTACTCCTTCCATCTCTTTTAAGTAAGCTTGATTAGAGTAACGTGGACTGTTTAAATTTTTGATGCGCCGTGTTTCAACTAAAAATTTCAATCCATCAATTCCTTCATCTATCGAGTGAATTGATTTGAAACCAAAAACTTTATGCGCTTTCTCACTTGTTACACGGTAGTTGCGTGTATCCTGGAAAGGCATATCTGTTTCTTCAATTACTATATCGGGAAAGTGCATCCGGACTTGATAAGCCAGGTCTCTGATACGAACATTCTGACGGTGAAGATTAAAAACTCCGGTATGAGATGATTCTAAGTTCATTGTTACCGCACGGGCAACATCCTTTACGTGAAGCAGCGGTCGGAACTGATCACCGCCGAATACGCTTATCTTTCCTACCGTAAACGCTTTTACAGTAAGGATGTTTACAACCAAATCAAGGCGAATACGGGAATACAAATCACCAACTCCGAATAAAGTGCCAAGCCGAAAAATGATTGCATCCTTATCACGTAAATATTCTTCTGCTTTCAATTTGGTTGATGCATAAAGTGAAAGCGGGTTTTTCGGCGAGAGTTCATCTAACTCTTTATTTTGAGCACCATATACGGAACATGTTGACATAAAAATTATTCTCTTATCAAAATTTTGTGAGAGCCACTTTACTGATTCTTGATTAGTTGCAATTGTCAAATCGGGATTCAACTGGCACGCCCCGTCTCCAACAATTGCAGCAAGCCATACAACAACATCAGCCCATTTAAGATGGGGAAGAAGTGCGTCTGTATCTAAAATATCTCCGTAAACAAAATCAATTTCTTTACGGTATGAATCCTCGTATAAAAGTTTATCATAAACACGAACATTATAGTTCGCATCCTTAATCATATCGGTAATTGTACCGCCGACATACCCGGCTCCGCCTACGACTAATACATTTTTCATTTATAGTTTCCTTTTAAGAATGTTTATAATTTTTTCCGAGGTTCTCCCATTTCCAAGCCACTTGAGTTGCTTTTTCGAAACCGAGTATGAGTTAAAAAATGAGATCGTTTCCGAAATCATTTTTTTAATTGATCTGTCTTCTCCAATCATAATACTGTTTCCAAATTCTACCGACTCGGGGCGTTCCGTGAATTTACGCGGGATTACGACCGGAACACCAAGAAGCGGACATTCTTCTTGACTGGTTCCGGAATCTGAGACAATTCCAAACGCGCCATACTGCAGCTGTAAATATTTTAGAAACCCATAAGGACCAACCAGAGTGATATTTTTTTTGTCACCTAAAAGATTGTATTGATTAATTAGTTTAACGCCTCGGTTAAATTTTACAAGCCGAATTTCCAAACCAAGTTTTTCGCCAAGCTGGTTTAGATAGGTGAGAATATGGTTGTATTGTTTTACGTTTTTCAAGTTTTCATTCCGGTGAATGTCTGCGACTATATAATTTTGGGGACGATGACCGGCGGGCATGTACTCTTTCACTACTTCGACAATTGTGTTCCCAACAACAAAAATTTTATTAGCTTCTTTGTTTTCTGCTAATAATCTTTCTTTGTAGCGTTGCGTATAAACAAAAACAAGATCCGACACATAATCGCAAATGACCCTGTTAACTTCTTCGGGCATGCGTCTATCGTAAGATCTCATGCCGCCTTCGATGTGACCAATTTTATATCCCTCTTTAAAAAGGGGTGCGCTTACCAAAGCAGAGTTTGAATCACCCAGGAAAAGAATAATACCCGGGTCAATCTTTTTTCTTTTCAGAAGATAGATTACTTCTTTTGACAAATATGATAATTGTTCATAATGGTTATTACTATTTTGTCCGACAGATAATGTGAAATCCGGTTTACGAATTTTCAGTTCATTAAAAAAGACTTTGCTTAACTCATCATCGTAATGCTGACCTGTATGAATCATTATATGTTCAAAGTTTTCATCTAATTGTTCAAATACTTTACTCATTCTTATGAAGTCGGGACGGATACCGGTGATTGTAACAACCTTCATTTTATTCCATATAGTTAATAAGTAACCAAAAAGGACAATAACTATACCACCGGGAAAATTGGTTTTTTTAGACTTAGTGATTTTCGTTCTGGTGTTTATTTATCTGTTGGCTAATAATAGCCATGCAAAAAATGAGGTTATTTTAGAAGATCAAGATCTGAAGTGGCTACGTTAATTTTTTCTTCGGCTTCTTTCATAAGTGAGCGTTCTAACTCGTCTTTCTGAATCTTAAGTTCTTCTACCCGCTTACGGTGTTGAACTATACTGTTATTGAAATTATCACACATAACTTTTTCTTTTTGAAGAGCAGATTCTCTTAAATCTGATATTAATCGTTCCCTCTCTATTTTCATATAATTTATTTTTCGTAATAATTTCTGGCGCATATCAGAACGTTCGATCAAAATGACACCTGCCATAATTGTAGAAATAACTGCTCCTAAAACAAAACTAATAGCTCCCCACTTTGAACCTGTTATGAGAACAAAAGTGAACATAGAGTTAAACTCGGAAGTATCAGAGACGGTCTTGTTTGAATAGCCGGCAATTCCGCCGATGAAAAAAACAACAAATGCAATGATAATATTATAAGTCATGTTGTTAGATAAAGATACACGCGGATTGAAGCGGTCAACATTGGGCAGCTCATCAATTTTCTGCTCAAGTAAACGGGTTTCAATATCAAAATTTTCATTTATGTGTTGAATAGATTTGGAAAGATTTTCTTTCGATTTCGATTTATATCTTTCGATCTCTTCAGTCATATGTTTTTCTGCGCTTAAGCTTTCGTTTATTGAGTAATCATACAAAGATACTTTTTCTCTAACTTCGTTATAATATTTCTCTTTTATCTTTTGGATTAAAGATTCCACTAAAGCTTTAAATCTGTTTTGAAATTCCGGGTAAAGCGAATAGAGCAGTGTGTTTGTAGAAGAGGAATAGTTTTGTAAAATCTTTTCTAAAAATGATATTGATTTTTTAATCTCATCATCATAATAATCATCTAACCTTTTTATTTTGAAAGATTCCAAACTGATTTTGCATGTTGTTAATGTGGTTGCATCATGAACACGGCTTTCACTTAAGAAAGATTCAATTTTATTGTAAGCTTTCGCAAACTCTTTTTCATGAAATATATTGTAGATAAAAGCATTTCTGTAAAAATAGCTGAACATTCCCGTATTATTTGTTTTGATAGCCAGTGTTAACCGGTGAACATCGTAATTAAAAATTTCTTTAAGCAGAAATATACCGCCCTCTTTGTTTCCAAGAATTATTTCAGTCAAAGCGCAATAAATTTTTGCTGTGTTTCCTTGCGGTTTGATACCGACAGCTTCTTTAAAAGCAAGATTCGCTTTTTCATTATCATTTTCTTTTAAGTGAATAAATCCGGTGTAAAGAATTAAAATATATTTTAACTCTGCCTTTGACTGATCGTTCAACCGGATTGTGTTCATCAATCCCAACGTACTAGTAAGTATTTCCAATGCGCGTACCGGATTGTAAAATGTACTTTGATACGTAAGGATAATTGCTTTAATGATTTGATTGAAAAAATTATGTTTATTTATATCACGTTCAATAAAATTGATTGTTAATGTAGCGTAATAATCTTTTTCACTTTTTAATTTTGTAGTAACCCATCTGGAGTAATTTTCTTTAATTGATTTATGCAATTCGATATAAGAACCCTTCACAAGGTTAAATTTCATAAACTCTTCAATCTGATTAAGCAATGATGATTCATAAATCCAGAAGACCGGTGCTTCAGCAAACGGGATGAAAATTTCTTTAACCTCTGCCGGCAAATCAAGTGAGAAAAATCGAATACTCTCTTTAATTCCGTTGATATAGTCGTAATCGTTTTTGATACTTATTTGAAAATGCTCTTTGGCAAGGTGAAAAAATTTGGAGTAATTTACTTCATTGTCCAAACCGGTTTGGTTATATTTTTCTAAAACCGATTGCATAATTTATTTACTCGCAGGGAAACTGATTGAAATTTTAGTCCCCTTATTTTTTTCACTTTCAATTTCAAACCTACCATCCATCAGTTTTGTCAATTTATAGGCAATCGTCAATCCGAGTCCGGCACCTTCAAATGGGCGTGTATATCCTTCCACTTCCTGTGTAAAAGGTTTTAGAATTCTTTCAATATGCAATTGATCTATACCAACGCCTGTATCCGAGATTACAATTTCTATTCTATCGCCCAAATGTTTTGTGCTTAGATAAACGCTTCCGTGATTAGTATATTTTATGGCGTTATCTACCAGAGAGTGAATTATCTTTTCCAGTTTCACCCAGTCAACTTCAATAACACAATCTTCCTCGTCAACATCTAAAACAAATTCAATATTTTTTTTGGCAGTTTCATTCAGCATCTTATGATATACATTTCTAACTACCTGGTTGCAGTTCAAATCCACTCTATCTAATTCAACCTCTCCCGCTTCAAGTTGAGAAACTTCTACAATGTTGGTGAACAAGTTAAGACCGCGCCCAAGGACTTCTTTCATAGAAGCCATTAAATCGCGAAGCATCTCTGTATCTCCTGCTTCGATGCTCTCATCAATTATCTCCGAAAATCCCACTACAGCATTAAAAGGAGTACGAATCTCATGCGACATGTTTGCAAGAAAATCGGACTTCATTTGATTAAGAAGCATTTCTTTGCGGTATGCTCTCTTTAATTGTTCTTGATAGAGAACTTCATCCGTAATGTCTTTCATGGTTATAATGTAGATTATCGAATTTCGTTCATGCTCGGTTATACTGTTAATTTTGCACGAGTAATCCCGCTTATCAAAATTTTTATAATTGAATTCATAAAACGGAAGGTTGGAATTTGAGAGATGTTTCATTGACTGATAAATTTTATCAACCAGGTCATTCGGAATAAAATCATCAATCCTTAAAGAGTAGATTTTATTTTTATCCAATTTAAAAATGCGGCAGAAATTATCGTTTGCATTTTCGAACAATGCCGCCGACCCGATATGCTCGACAATCAGCAGCAAATCGGAAATATTATTTATAATTAATCTTTGTTTCCGCTCGGAGTGCTCTATTGCTTTAGTTTGATTTATATGTTCAGTTAGGTTATTCGCAATAAAAATAAAACTTTGCTGGAGTTCATCATTAGATAATACAGGGTTCAGAGTGAACTCCCAAAACGTTACGGGAATTCTAGTTAAGAAAGGGATTATTTTTTTCCATGATAAAAAAGTTTTAAGCGCTTGTTCAAGATTTACAATTTCGTTTCGATCAAGAATATCGGATAACACTTCAGTTAGATTTTTATTATAAATACTTTCTATTTCCTGTAACAGAAGGACTTCAAATGAACGTGTTGCGTAAGTTATTTTGCCGCTTGCGTCTAGAATAATTATAGGAACGTTCCCATGATCGAGCGCATTATGAAGCGAGTTTATTTTATTCTCAAGTTTCTTCCGTTGCGCCAAAGATTCAATCGCCAGGACATAATAGAGACCGGAAGAGATGATGACCCTTTCTATACTGACAGAATAATTTTTAGTAAGCTGATTATTATCGGAAGACAAATTTATTTCTAGCGAGATATTTTTATAACGGCTCTCGCTAAATCCTTTTAGAAAATAAACGAACTCCGGATTGGAATTCATTTTCGATATATCGTCTTGAACATCAAGGGCAAATGTTTCTCTGAACGCATCATTGCAGTATGCAATATTCATTTTCCGATCAACGATCACCAATGGATTGTTGTTCGGCAACTCGGTATAATTTCGAAAATCTATTTCGGAATTTACCACGGTATATTTTGAATAATTGGAATGAGCCATATTCTAAGTTTTATTTATCCGCAATAATTTCAGCTCTAACATACGTCTGGTAACAACATCCTCATGTTTTAAACTAATTTTTAATGAAAGATATTTTTCCAAAAAATTAATGAGCCCTTTATTTATATAGTTGAATTCCCGCTGAAGCACGTTTTCCATTTCCAAAAAATATCTTTGCACTTCGTAAGTACTTGAAGACACGTCTGTTTTAAAACCAAAGGACGAAATAATTGAACCAAAAAAAATTTTCAATTCAGGCAGATGCAATTTAACCTGAATACTTTCGGATCCTTCAAAATTTAAAGGCGATGAAACTTCAATATTCATATTAGCTATTCCCGTATAAGAGTTAAGAGAATATTTTATTTCATAATCTATCCGCTGAAGCTGAATTATTTCACCGGGAATGATAGCCGTTGAAAAATCGAAATCATCAAATGAAAAAACAATGCGCAGTTTTTCTTTTTCGTTTTGAAATTTTTTGAGTTTCCAGCCGATACCGGAGAGAAAAGACGTGGCAGGTGAGAGCGAGATAGAATCGTTACTCACTGCATGGTAACTACTTATGTAGTTAGATACAGATGATTGCTTGCCGGGTTTTGAAGATTGTTTATAATCCGATCCAGCAGAAATATTTACAATTTTTTCTAACATGCCTTCTCCTCCGCATTATTATCGAAAGAAAAGACATTTATTTTATACTAATCCGTCTTTATCATCCCTTTTTCTTCAAAATAGCTTACGACTTCCGGTTTTTCGAGATGAATTAACTCGTTTACAAACTTTTTAATCCGCTCAATTGATTCATTTACAGAATTAATGTCTTCTGCGTACTTTGATTTATCTTTCTGCAAAAGTTCATTTTCAATATTTTTGATTGAAAACACCAAACTGCTAAGCGGGTTATTTATTTTATGTCCAATTGTACAAGCCATTTCTACAATTGCCTTCGAGTGTTCAATACTTCTCAATTCGTTTTGAAGATTAAATATTCTTACTCCGGATCGAATACGCGCAAGCAGTTCCTGGTTTTCAACCGGTTTGATCAAAAAATCATCCGCGCCAACATCAAGTCCCATTATTCTGTCTTTTAAGGATGAGCGCGCCGTGAGTATTATGAAATATATGAGTTTATATTTCTCGTCATTTTTTAAGACATTACAAAGCGCCAGACCGTCCAGTATCGGCATTGTCCAATCGGCAAGGATTACTTTGGGCGAAAAAGTTTTTAACACTTCTAATGCTTCTTGCCCGTTTACCGCACTGGTTACTTCGTAATTATTTCTGGATAAAAGTTTCTCGAGTATAAACCGAGTATCTTTTTCGTCTTCTACAATTAGAACTGAATCTTTCATGTTTTTATGCAAACCAAGTTGTTTATTTTTTCAATTAGTTGATTATAATCGGCTATCGGTTTAATAAGATAATCATCAGCCAGGCTATCCTCAAGGAGGTGATTACCAAAACTCGACAGTGGATAAGCAGTAATAAGTATTATTGGAATATGAAGGTGGCTAAACCGTTCTTTGATATACCGCGATAATTTTATTCCATCAATCCGCTGAGAATTTAAGCTAGTGTTTCTCAAATTTATATCCATAATTATTAATTCAACTTCACCTTCACTAACTATTCTCAAAATATCATTAGAGTTTTCGGCAAGAATAATCTCAGCTCCAATTTTCTTAAAAATAATTCTGTAAAAATCCTGTAGAAATGAGTCGTCTTCAATTATCAATATTTTTTTTAGTGTTTTCATGGTTTATTAAATTTTACAGTAATGCTAATTCTTCTGTTTGTAAAGCTTAGCGGATTTTGAGTATTTCTTAAACGAGTATCGGCATAACCGCGTACTTCATCAATTTGTTTCTCCTTTAAGCCGCCCGTGACCAATGCTCTCTTTGCGGCAAGAGCACGCTCGGAACTCAATTCAAAGTTAGTATATCCAGTACCAGTATTATTATACTGATGGGAATCCGTATGTCCTTCCACAATAATTTTGT
The DNA here is from genome assembly GCA_021801605.1 of Bacteroidota bacterium. GTDB lineage: Bacteria > Bacteroidota > Ignavibacteria > Ignavibacteriales > Melioribacteraceae > Fen-1258. The sequence continues at coordinate 27,832 of JAJYXU010000142.1, read as the reverse complement.
TAGGCATTTTCGAAATCTCTGAACCAATTTTATAAATTAATTTTTTTGCTCTGTCCTTCAACTCCGATGTGCCAAGATCGAAAAAAATATCATTTTCAGAGTCTGTCAATTCAATTAGTAATCCTTCCTTAACAACTTCAATTTTTACTTGATCTGCAAGTCCCAACAGATCAGTATCGGCTTTTAATTCATGTACTAATTTCTCCCCGACTTTTTCTAATTCAGCTTTCTCCATTTCATGTTTTTGCACATCGTCTTCTTCTGCTTTCAAACTCGGTACCGGGTTTGCTTTTCCTTCTATCAAAACTTTAGTCTTTTCGGAAAAACCCATAGGATCTTTGAAATAACCTGCAACCGCTTTAATAACTTCCGGCTTCTGACTTAACACCCACAAAACAATAAATAGCGCCATCATAGCGGTTACGAAATCTGCGTATGCAACTTTCCAAGCTCCTCCGTGATGACCGCCGTGAGACTTTTTAATTTTTTTAATTACAGGAGTTGCTTCTGTTCCGTTATCGCTCACTTGTCCTTTTTCCCCCTTAAGAACGCTTCAAGTTCCTGGAACGACGGGCGCTCGTCAGAGAAGATTGTTCTTCTTGCAATCTCTGCCGCAACAAAAGGAGGGTTTCCCTTTGCATAAGCAAGTATGTAAGTCTTTATGATTTGTAAATCCTGCACATCCTCTTCAAACATATTTGCTATGTTTGCAGCGAGTGGATTAACAAATCCATAAGCGAGAAGAACGCCAAGAAAAGTTCCGACAAGCGCCGCAGCCACATGATGACCAACTGCTTCTGCACCTTGATTGATTGAAGCCATTGTAACAATGATTCCAAGAACTGCCGCAACAATTCCAAGACCAGGAAGAGAATCGCCGACTCTTGAAATTGTTTCAATTACAGGCTTGTTTTCCTTTTCATAAGTTTCTATATCAGCATCCATCAATCCTTCCATTTCATGCGGCGGAACTGAGCCGGCAAGCATAACTTTCATTGTATCACAAAAAAAGTTTTTCCGGTAATTATCGTTAATAAATTTTTTGTTCCGGTTAAGTATCTCGCTGGTATCAGGTTCTTCAATGTGTTTTTCAATTGCCAGCAATCCTTCTCTTTGTGCAATTAAGAAAAGATCGCTGAAAGCTTTTAGCATCTCGGTATAATCTTCTTTAGTGTTTTTTGAATGTTTAAAAATCTTAGGGAAAACTTTGATAATTTTTTTAATCAATGTTACTGGAGAAGCGATAAGTACACTACCTATTACGGCTCCGCCAATAGTGATGAATTCCGAAATTTGAATCAGCAGGAATAAATTACCCCCGGCTATAGTAAATCCAGCCACCACTGAAATTATTACAACAACAATTCCTATGATTACAAACATTCTTTATCTCCTACTTAACCACAGATGATTCGGCTTGCTGAAAGCTTTCCATTAAAAGTTGACACTTTTGCCCAATTTCATTCCAGCTATTATCCGGCAAAGAGACATAAGCTTCAATTTCCCGGCAGATATCTGTTATGCGGTGAAATCCGACTGTTCCACTTGATCCTTTCAATTCATGAACAACTAATTTCAAGAGTTCCATATTTTTATGATCGAGTGATTTTTTGAGTGTTTCTTTTTTGTTTGCAAGACTATTTATAAAATATTTTTTTAGTTCTTTAGCCATCTGTTCTTTTTCCGAATTAGTCAGATTAAGAAATTTTTTAGAACTGCCGAGAAAATTACCGCCAAGAACTTCATTTATGCTTTTAATGAGAATCTCTTTTGTCAGCGGTTTTGATACGATTTTTTCCGCACCGGCTTCCATAGCAGCAATAACATTGGTCTTATCGGTATGTCCGCTAATAATTATAACGGGAATATGTTTCAACTCTTCCATCACTTTTAGAACTCTAAGCAAACGAATGCCGTCAAGGTTCGGCATCATCAAATCGAGAAAGATCAATCTCGGTTTGTGCTCAATTGCCTGCTGTAATCCCTCCAGTCCGTCGTTACTGGTAATAACTTCAATCTCATATTCAAGTAAGAATTTTTTTAATGTACTTCTGATAATATCAGAATCATCAATTACAAGGATTTTTATTTTACCGTGATCAAAGTCCATTTCTCATTTAACCTTTTGGATTTTGTATTTGAATAGGTCTGCTTCCTTTTGAATACTTGCACGCGATGCTTCTATTGTGCTCTCTTTTACTTTTTCAAATACTTCGTCGCGGTAAATTTGTACATTCTTAGGAGCATCAATGCCGATCTTAATTTGATTTTCGGAAATGGATAATATTTTTATGGTTATCTCCGAACCAATTTTAATACCCTCATTAATTTTTCTTGTTAGCACTAACATAATCACCTTCACTCAGAAAAAAGGTTGTAGTTAACCGGGTAATTATCCGTATCAACTATTTTTTGAAATCCCGATTTATCATTTTGATTAATATAAACCGGCGCTTTCAGATTCAATGTAATATTAAGAGGATTAGAGTTAAGCGTAACAATTCCGAATGCCTCAAAATTTTCTTCCTGCGGGAATTGATCATCAATAACTCTTAGACCGAACATTGGGAAAGCAATATCGGGATTTTCGATTGAGTTTAGCCAATAGAAAAAGCTATCATCTGGCTTAATGAAAAGATATTTTTTCAAATACTCGAATCCGAACAAACCGTTTTCGAATTTAATTATTTTCTCTTCGGTGAATTCAATTTCACCAAATTGATGCGTATTGATTTTCATATTTACTCACTTAAGAATTACTAAATCTACTCTTCTGTTTTTTGCTCTAGATTCCGGAGTGCTGTTTGACGCTATTGGTCTATATTCCGAGTAACCAACAATAGAAACTTTATCCGGCGAAATATTTTCTTGTTTTATTAAGTAATAAGCCGTGCTTAACGCTCTATCCACAGAAAGATGCCAGTTTGATGGATAGCGCTCAGTAAATATCGGTATATTATCTGTGTGCCCCTCTATTCTGATATCGTTTGGAATGGTGCCGAGAACTTTAGCCAATTTTTTCAATACTAATTTAGAAGCTTCATTTATATCCGCCTTTCCGGGCGGAAATAAAATATCATCCAGAATATGAATCGTAATACCTCTTTCAGTTTCTTCCAACTGAATTGAGTTCGAGTAATTATTTTCTACAATCAACTTACTGAGTTCTTCACTCAATTTATCTTTTGGCTTAATCAAAATTTTGGAATCAGCCATTTTAGGAATAACAGCGTTGGTGCCAAAATAACTACCCATAGCAGCAACAACATTTTTATACTTACCACTGTCAATATTCGATATTGCGTAAAGAATAATGAACAAACCTAAAAGCAAAGTGATTAAATCGGAATAGGTAATTAAATACCGATCTTTATCGCCGCTTTCAGCAAAAGGATTTTCTTCGGAATCTAAGAACTCATTTTGTTTAATTGTTCTCTTTGCGGAAGCATTCCTATTAGTCTTGCCTTCATTATCGAAGGAATCTCTCCGCTCTGAAGTGTTAACACTCCCTCCAAAGAAATCTCCATCATATTTTTCTCCTCTGAATGACATCTTTTTAATCTATCTCCTACCGGAAGCCATAAAATGTTTGCGCTGAAGATTCCCCACAGCGTTGCAATAAATGCAGTTGCTATATTTTTAATTAACGAATTCGGATCTGCGCCGGCATTAGCAAGGGTCATAATCAAACCCATTACAGTTCCTATAATGCCCATTGTTGGTGCGTAGCCGCCCATTTTTGTAAATATGAAAATGTTTGAATAGTGCCGTTCCTGCATAGTTCTTAATTCAAGATGGGCAAGGTTCTGAAGCGAATCTGCATCTGTACCATCAAGCACAAACTTTGTCATTTTTTTTGGAAAGACGTAACCGAACTTGTTCAAATCTTTTTCAATGGAAAGCAATCCTTCCTTTCGTGCTTTTATCGAAAGTTCTACAAAAGTGTCAATCACTCTGTTTATATCAAACTCTCTGGGAAAGTAAGCAAGACGAATGAGCGTAGTGATGTTCTTAAATTTATCCAATCCAAAACCAATGATGATTGCCGAAAATGTTCCGCCAAAAACTATCAATAAAGATGAAAATAGAAACAGCGCTTTAAAGGACCCGCCTTCTAAAAAAAACGCTCCGAAAATGGAGAACAAACCAACAAGAAGTCCAATCAATGTTCCGGTTTTATTTATCATATATAATCAAAAAGAGATTTTGGATAATTGTTTGCTAAAAGTTTATTTGTTATCTGTAATAAGTAATCTTTGTTCTGCAATTCTACGGAAAGTGCCGCTACGTCAATTCCCTGTTTGTTACTCAGCATCTCCTGCAAATTCGATTTTTGATTTGTTAACATTTGATTTATATCATCCATTCGATTAATAGACTGCCCGCCGAGCGATTGTATATTTAATATTGCATGAAGAGCGTTTTCCAGATCTGTTTGCTGTGCGGTCGTAGGAGGAGTTCCCCCACTTAAAGAATCGATTATACTGTTAATAGATTCAAATAAACCGGTATTCAAAATTTTTGAACCGGGTATGTTGAATGTCTGTTTTACATCCTGAGAAATTTGAGCTTTCATTTCGCCGGAAAAATCTCCAACCGAAAGGACAGCTTTACCATTGACATCAATTGTGACAGGAACATCTTTAAAATTAGTTCCGCCAAAAAGAGGCATATCATTTTGCTTTGCCGTCATATTCTGCACAATCGCGTTTAATGAATCCTTAATTGATTGTGCCATCGTTCCATAATTTTGAACATTAAACGGATTTTCGGAATTGATGGATGTTGTCAATATTTTTTGAATTTCCACAGTCATATTATCAAGCAATTGCAATGATGAATTCATAAACTGTTTTGCATTCACTCCATTCTGCGCATAAGTATCGGTTTTCTTTATTTGAGAATTTATTTTTATGCTCTCAAGAGAACCTGTAACATCATCCGATAGCGTTTGAATCTTACTATTAGTTGCAAGTTCAGTTTGAATTTGAGTCTTACGCTTGAGAACCTGCTGCTGATTATATAAGTAAGTTGCAGTTATTGAGCCTTCTGTTACTCTCATAGTTACACCATTTGTAAAATTGTTTGAATCATTTCATCTGCTATTTTAACCATTTTAGAGGCTGCATCGTATGAACGCTGGAATTTAAGAACGTTAGCCATCTCTTCATCAAGCGAAACTCCCGAAGTAGAAGTTTCCTGGTTGCCTAATTTTAAAAGTATTGCCTCACTTGATTGTATAGTATTATCGTTCGAAACTTTATCTAATCCAATATTATTTAGAATAGTTGAATAGTTGTCCAATAAAGTCTGGTCGTTCAATTCTAACAACTTTGAATCAAGCAGACGTGCCATTTTAATTGCATTACTTCCATTTCCATCATTATTAGCGGCATCGGAAGCGGCTATATTTGCCGGGTTATTTAATATATCGGGATTAATTTTCAGCTGCCCGTTCAAAATTGAGTTAATCACATTTCCAGAAAGATCTAATTCTCCAAAAAACGGAACGTTAGTTTTAGAACTTCCCCCTTGCACAAGAGTATTCCCACTCATATGCTGTTCGTTTATTTTGTTTACAAAAACGGTCTCCAGGTTTTCAATACCGGCTTTATATTGAGAAATTTTATTTGAGTAGAGATCAGAAACAGCATATAACTCGCCGCTGTTAAGCATTGCTATAGAAGCTGAATCGTTTTGTGAAACCAACCGCATTTGTCCATTAACAATCTTCATTTCAAATTGATTATACGTATTAAGATCTGCGCCATATAAACCGCCGACATTTACATTTACCGAACCATTAGGATTGTTTTGAACAGTGACATTAACCATTTGGCTTAGTTTACCAATCAGGGCGTCTCGTTGATCTTTTAATTCGTTCGCTTTAATACCGCGCATTTCCGATTCGGAAACTCTTTGATTTATACCGTTGATATCTTTTAAATATGAGTTAATAGTAGCAACATCGTTTAGAGCTTCTGTTTGCAGAGTTGTTTGAATATCATTCAGTCCATTTAAAATTTGTGTGAATCGGTCGCTTACACTTTGAGCTTTCTGTATTACATTCAATCGAAGCGGAGTTGAGTTCGGCTGAGCCGATAGTTGATCCCAGGAATTAAAAAATTGGGTCATATAATTTGAAAGACCATTATCCGATGGTTCCGAAACGATGCTTTCAATCTGGCTAAGTACCTGCGAACGTTTATTGGCATCGGAGGATTTTGATTGATAATTCCTAATCTGAACTCCCAATAAATCATCTTTAATTCGTTGGACATCGGAAACAGTTACTCCTGCGCCACGTCCATTTTCTGCGGTTACTGTTGCAAACTGGATTTTTTGGCGCGCATAATCGGGGTTACTTGCATTTGAAATATTATTTGAAGTAACATCTATTGCCTGCTGATATGTAGACATGGCGCGCACGGCAACATCGAATACATTTCCTATACTCATTTTTATACTCTCTTGTTAACTAGTTTGTGCTTGTTTGGACCGACAAGCATCATAACCGTTTCTTTAATCATGTTCCGTGAAAACTCAATAACATTTTTCAAGTGTGAATTAGCCCGGGAGATTTTATCAAGTTTAGCTTTAATTGATTTCCGAAGTTTTTTCAATTCATTCATTTCATTTCCGAAATAACTTTTACCCTGTTCAAGAAGATTATCAACCGAAGGAGATGAAAGTTCCAACGAGTATAAGCCGGCAATCTCCTTAATAATCTTAATACGGTTGGATTCTTCACGCTCAACATTTTTCAATACTTTTTGTTCTTTAAGAATAACTTGTTCAAGTGCGTTGTAATCGTTCTGAACAATTGCGAATTTTTCTTCTTCAAGCACTTCGATCAAATCATCAAGATTATTATCCTGCTGACTTAACGAATTAACTAAAAGCTGTGCGTTCATAATTTACTCTCACTAAAATGATTGAAATAGCTTAACACTTTATTTATGTAATTTTTTGTTTCTTCAAAAGGAGGAACGCCATTATATTTTTCCACATTCTGCGGTCCAGCATTATATGCCGCGAGAGCAAGCTTCACATCACCACTATATTGTCGAAGCATTTTGGCAAAATATTTAGTGCCCCCAAGAATATTTTCTCTTGCATTAAAGACATTCTGAATTCCCATATCAACTGCTGTTGAATCCATTAATTGCATCAATCCTTTAGCTTTAGCGCCGGATACTGCCTTTTGATTGCCCGCGCTTTCGGTCATTATAATAGATTTGATAATATTTTTATCTACACCAAACGACTTAGCCGCCTCGTCAATATGCTGGTCTAACTTTTGAATCCTATTCAAAGATTCATTGCTGGGATGAACATTTGTTGAATCAATTGCGGTTTTGTTGTTTTTTATTTTTACAGGATCAACTTTATTGTTGATTTTGACGCGCATTTCGGGTTTCATCTCTTCGCCGGTAATTTTTTTGTAGAGCATCTCGGCAAGTCCAAGACTTTTTGTTTCTCCCATGTAAGAAGCGATCTCTTGTTCAAAAACGGTATCGAACATATCGTTACCATAACCTTCTTCGCCCAGCATTCCGCCCGTTGTTTTGTTCATACTCTTAAGCATCATTTGAGTAAGCATACTTTCAAATTGCTTTGTTGCAGATGCAATTTTTACTTTTCCCGTTTCATCATAGCGCGATTTCACTTCCATCGGTTGTGAAATGTGCTTCTGCGGGTTATCTATTTTGAGTGTGAGTTTTTCCATTTACATTATGATTAATTCTGCCATCAGGGCGCCTGCTTCTTTAAGTGCTTGAAAGATGGAAATAATATCGCGCGGAGAAACTTTTAGAGAATTTAACGCTGCGGCTACTTCCTGTACGTTGCTTGCACCTTGTATAGCAACGGTGTTTGTTGAATCTTGAGTTGCATACGGAATTAAATTATTTACAACGGCTGTCTTTCCCTGAGAGAAAGCGCCCGGCTGAGATACAATAGGATAATTACGAATTGTAATATTCAGACTTCCGTGAGTAATGGTTACAGGCTGAATTTTTACATTCTGACCGGAAACAACAGTACCGGTTCTTTCATTTAATACAACTTTTGCAATTTCATCAACTTGAACCGGAATATTTTCCAACTCGGAAAGGAATCCAACAAGATTGTTTTGCCGATCTTGCGGGATAGAAATTTTAACTTCGGCAGCATCAACAGCTTTAGCAATTTCACTCCCAAATTTTTTATTTATGGCTGTTGTAATATTCTCCGATGTAGTAATATCCGGATCAATCAAGAAAACGGAAATTTCGCCCGTGGGCTGCTCTGCAATTTCCATCGATTCTTTCAATGTTCCACCGCGCGGTACTCTTCCTGCCAGGGTATGATTTTTTGAAACTCTGTTTCCGGTTGAAGTATTGATATCGTATCCGCCGACAGAAATTGCACCTTGCGAGAAACCAAAAACTTTTCCGCCGATGCTAGACAGCGGCGTCATTAGAAGAGTTCCGCCTTGAAGACTTGTTGCATCTCCCATCGATGAAACCGTTACATCAAACTCTGCACCGGCTCTTAAATTTGAACTTAGAGTTGCGGTTACAATTACAGCTGCAACATTTTTTGTTTTGAGATCCGTCTGAGGAACGGTAATTCCAAATCTTTTGAGCATACTTGTAACAGATTGTATGGTAAAAGATGAACGGTAACTATCGCCGGTACCGGCAAGTCCAACTACTAGTCCGTAGCCAATTATCTGCTCGGAATTTTTTCCGGACATGTATGCAACATCTTTAATTCGCTGCGAAAAAATTGAATTGCCGGCGAAAGAAAGAATTATGAGCAATAAAAAAAGTTTTGCTTTCATTTTGACCCTAAAACAACCAATGGAATAATTTTGTTAATAAGCCCGGCTTTTGTGCATTATTAATTATACCGTTACCTTCAAATGACAACTCTGCGTTGGAAATATTGTACGATAGGACTGCATTGTCCGGCGAAATATCGGAAGGACGTACAATACCTTTTATTAGGATTGTCTGCTCTTCACCGTTAATTGTAATTTTTTTACTGCCGTGAATTACAAGATTGCCGTTGGCAAGCACTGTATCAACAGTTGCACTTATTTTTGTGCGTATGTTGCCGGTTGTTTGAGTGGACCCTTGTCCGCTGAAATCATTATTGGATGCCACTTTCAAATCCACATTCGGCAAAGCGGTTTTACCAAGTCCGCCGGAAAGACCAAATCCAACATCGCTCTTTCTGCCTGCATTCGTTTCGGAATTATTAGAAGCCTGAGTAGATTCCAGAACAATAATAGTTATTGCATCTCCCTGCCTGTTTGCTTTCTGATCCGAAAAAAGAGACGAGTAAGCATTTTGACGCAAATCCTGAGCTTGTATTGTTGCCGCAAGAACAGTAAGTAAAGAAATTGTTATTAGTCGTTTCATGTTATTCTACCAAAGTTAAATTGCTTTTATCTACTATTTTACCCTTGTATAATTTGTTTCCATTTGAGTAAACACTTATTACATCTCCAAGACAGCCGTCCTGCCGCGCAATCACATCAATCGAAACATCAACACCAAGACCGCCAGTGTGAAGAATTATTTTATTGCCCCGGTTAACAACCGGAATCTGTTCAATCATATTTTCGGAAAGTATTGATCCGGTTTTTATTAAAACTCTGCTTCTATAATTAGAAAGATCCTCTGTTACATTAATTACATTATCTCCGTACAAAGAAACATCTGCCATTTTTACTTTAAGCATATTTGGCAAAAGATTTTCATTCCGTCGTATCTCCCTGGAAGCGGAAAAAACATTTTTATAAAGTTTTACACGTATAGTAAGAAGCGATACACTTACCAGATTCCTGTGATCGTAAATCTTTACAGGTAAATAGAAATAGTTTTTATCCAAACGCGATTTTCTATCCTCGCTTATTTCAATACGGAAATAATTTTTTGGTGCTTGAATAATTTGATACTCGTACTTTGCATACGAATTCAATTTTTCATCTAAGTATTTTTTAAGTTGAGCGTTAAAATTTTGCCCTTGTCCAAAGATCAATCCGATCATTATTGAAATTAAGCCGAACATATTAATTAGCCTCTCTTAAGATTATTTGCCATTGTCATCATATCTTCCACAGTTTTAACGGTTTTAGAATTAATTTCATACGCGCGCTGTGCTGCAATCATTGAGATCATTTCTTCAACAATATCAACGTTGGATGCTTCAAGAAAACCCTGGTTCACTTCACCAAATCCTTGATTGCCGGGAGTTCCAAGCACTGGCTGTCCCGATGCTTGAGTTTCCGCATAAAGATTATCGCCAAGTGCAATAAGACCGCCGTTGTTCATAAAGCGCGCAACTTCAATATTACCCAAAACTGTTGAACCGCCGCCAATCAGATGCGCTTCCACAGTTCCGTCTTTTCCAATAGCAACACTTGTAATGTCTGAGTTCAGGGTGAATCCGGGTTCTAAAGTATATCCGCTGGTAGTAACAATTTTCCCTTCGGCATTTACTTTAAAAGAACCATCGCGCGTATAAGCAAATGTTCCGTCGCTCTTTTGTACCTGAAAAAATCCTTCACCTTGAATTGCAAGATCAAATTGATTGTTAGTTGGTGTAATATCGCCTTGCTTGAAAATTTTTTGTGAAGATGCCGGTTTAACACCATTACCAACTTGAATCTTAGAAGTGGTTGTGTCTTCTGTACCGGGTGTTGATGAAGTGAGAGGATTAATACTAACTTCTTGATACATCAAGTCTTGAAATTCGGCTTTATTCTTTTTAAACCCGGTGGTGTTAATGTTAGCAATATTGTTGGAGATAACTTCGATATTAATTTGCTGAGCATACATACCGGTAGCAGCTGTTCTTAATGCACGTTCCGACATAATCTTCTCCTTTTATACTTTTCCAATTTCGTTTGCCTGCCCCAGAGATTGATCGAGAGCGGCAATAATTTTTTGAGCTGATTCATATTCTTTGTTAAGCTGAATCATCGCTTCCATTTCTTCAATAGCATTTGTGTTGGCTCCTTCAAGATATCCTTGAGAGATACCGTAGTCATTTTCTGGAGCTGCAAAGCATTGCTGTCCATCCGCTATAAAGTTGGATTCGTTTGATCTTGCTAATTGAGTTGGATCTGCAACGTTCATAATTAATAACGTATCAACGGTTTTGTCGCCTATCTTAATTTCTCCTGCTTTGGTAATAAGAATTACCGAATCTTTATTTTGCATTGTATCTTCCATAGAGATAGGTCCGTTTTTACCGAGAACTTTTTTATCGCTGCCGTTAACTAAAAATCCTTCATCAGAAATTTTAAATCTTCCATTACGAGTAAGTTCTATTTCACCGTCGTCATTTTTTACAGCAAAAAATCCTTTACCGGAAATTGCCAAATCTAAAGGGTTAGCGGTTTGAAGAACATCTCCCTGCCGCTGACTTGTAAGTTTTTTAACCTGGACATCGCCCATCTGGTTTATTACTTCGGAAAACGGAATTTCTCTTTTATACCCGGTAGTACTCAAGTTTGCAAGGTTGTTTGCAATTACATCAATATTTTTAACTTTGTATTCAAGACTTCTTGCGGCGGTATATATTCCTTTAATCATTTCATCCTCTCTTACATTTTTCCAATTTCAAATAGCTTTAACCGCGATGCTAACAGCAGTTCACCTTTAGCGATGTTTAATTCTTTTGCTGCTTTGGATATGTGTTTTTCAGATGCATCAAAGATAGATTTACTATTTCTCAGCTTTTTGCGTGCGTCTTCAAGTTTAGGATTTGTTTTTACCACAACTTTTTCTTCGCGCAGCATTGTAATTTTATTTTTTAAGGTCTGTGAAGCTCTTTTCTTAAAAGCTAATATTGTTCTCCTGAACGAGATGGCAAGAAGGATTACAATTGACAGCGCAAAAAATATTTTTATATGCAGAGGCAGTGAAGAAAAGAAACCGGGAATTTCTTTGTTCACCGGCTGATTTATTTCTGCTTGCGCTGTAACGTTAATATCGGTCGTAGTTTGTACTGATTGTTTTTCTATTGCATTTTTTATCTGCTGCTGAACTAAATCACTTATACAAACGCTGTCTTGTAACGATACTGCCGAGCTTGAATCAACAGAGTTCGTTTGAGCAATCAATAACGAAGTGGAAATCAAAACAAAAAGGAATAGGGATTTCATAGATTTAATTTCCTTTTCATCGGGAAAATTAAATGGATGATAGTTCCTTTAAGCGGCAAAGAGTTGAATTCAACAACGCCTTCATTCTTCTTCATCAGTTCGTTTATTAGTTTTACAGTGATATTGGAATTGTATTCTTCGTGATTGGAAAGTCCCAACAGTTGTTCCGTTGTAAATACTGAAAGAACAATTTTTTCTTTAATATATTTTGTCTGTATAACTATTGCACCGCCCTTTTTAGAATCACTTTTAATTATCGAGAAAATGCTGGTTAACATTTGTTTAATATCTTTTGGATCGCTTAGAACAGGCGGCATATTTTCTTCCAGGTCCAATTCGCATTCGAGCCCAAGATTATCGAGCGTTGTTTTTATTACATTAATAAATTCGCGCAAAACTTTGTTTATTTCGCATGGCTGGCTTTTCTGCGGCTGCGGTTTGTTAAGTCCGGAAAACTTTACAAGGCGTTCGGAAAGGTCGCTAATTTTTTTTACTTGTTGTTTTATTTTATCTGTAACCTCGTTATCAACAGTCTGTTCGTTTTCAATGTCGTTTGTATAGCTAAGAATAACTTGAAGCGGTTCGCCAATTTCTTCTAATATGCCTTGTGCAAGTTCACCAATTGCGTATGTATCAAAATCATTTTTCATCTTCGATTGATATACTTGAAGCTCCTGATAAAGTTTGTTGATTGACTGTTTCTGCCTTAGATTAATAATCATCGGTATAATCATGCTGAGTAGAATTTGTACAGATTGATTCTCGAGCGAATCATCCTGAACTTTTGTCACCGGCGTTAGTATTGAGAGCAATCCATAATTTGTTTTTCTATCATAAATTGGAAAGATAATTTGATTAAGCTTCGATCCATTAATTGTTAGCAAATTCAAATCGGGAATGATAGTTGCTTTCTTTGTTTCGAAAATCCAATCCAGAATTCCATCTTTATATGCTTTATTAACGGCAGCGATGTGCGGTTGCGTTGCAGGAGTGTTTAAGGGAATTAGATTACGACGGGAATCGTTAAATAGAAATATTTCCACCTCTTTTGAAAAAATTATTCTTTTCACAAACTCCTGAAAAATTGAATTCAATTCTATAACGCTTTCAATGCTCTGAATTCTTTTTTGAAACGAGGATACATTTTGAACGAAGAAAGAATATTTCTCAAAGAGATTTGAATTAATTCTATGGTTCTCGAAGCTTATAAGTTTTAAATCTCCATGCGCCGCAGATTGTTTGGTGAAATACTGAAGCGACTTATGGAACGATTCGTATTCGGAAGTTTTTTCTTTAATCAGTCTCAAATTAAGTACCTCAATGATTCAAGTTGACCAACTAATGGTTCACGATAATTTTCGATAAATTTTCCTAGGTCTGCCAAATCTTTGAAATGCAGATTGTTAAATATGTGCTCGTTTAATTCAATACTGCCGTCCCACTTCAATTCACCCATTTGCAATTTTTGTGTCATATAATCTGCAAGATGAACGACAGAACTTAATACCGGTGCTTCCTGAGATAAATTTGGTGAATGATGATTCTTGACAATATTGCAAATTAATTCCGGTATGTTCCAATTCTTAAGGAGTATCTCTCCCACTACCTGATGATCTATTCCTAAAATTTGTTTTTCGGCATCAAGATAAGAAGTACCATTGCTAACGAGATCGCAAATATTTACAAAGTCGGAATGCATGAATCTATGGACAACCGAAATTCCGAGATCGTGCAGCAGTCCTGCAAGAAACGCTTCGCCGCTTTTTTCTAATCCAAAATCCATTGCAATTTTTTTAGAGATTGTGGCGGTAATGTATGAATGCATCCAGAAATTTTTCTGATCGAGATATTGATCGCTTTTATTTTTCATTGATTCCATAAGTGAGAGCGCGGAAACAATATTTCTGATTTCATCGTATCCCAAAATCATTATCGCAAACTCAATCGAAGAGACTCTTTTAGTCAATCCGTAAAATGGAGAGTTCGCAATTGTCAGCAGTTTAAGAACCACGCTTTGATCTTTGGAAATAGCTTTTGATAAAATGTGCGGACTTGTATATTGATCGTTCAACAGTTCCAACACCTCAGTTAACAGCTTCGGTATAGGAGCTAATGTATTCACTTTTTTTAAGATCAATTCTGTTCTTTCGCGCTTCTGCGAATAATCTGTTGTTAATGTTTCCATAATCGCCTATAGATTTATTGATTCAAGATGACTTTTAAATAATGGTTCATAACCCAAAATAAATTCTTCTAAATATTGCAAACTTCCGAAACCGAGAATGTCTATTATGTTTTCATCAAGCTCAAAGTTATTATCCCAATCGAAAGCGCCAATTGACAAACGTTGAGTCATATAATCTGCAAGATGAATAAGTGAAGCGAGTACTCTTCCTTTTTCGGCAAGAGACGGTTTGTGATGATAAAGGATTGCTTCGCTGATATAGGGAGGAAAATTCCATCTCTCTAGTAAGAAAACGCCTATATCCTGATGCGTAAAACCGAGAGTATTTTCCTCGGCGCTAAAGTGACTGATCTGATCTCTCTCAATCACATTCAAAATATTTTTGAATTCGGAATTCAAATAACGTTGAAGAACAACAAGACCAAGATCGTGCAACAGACCGGCAGTAAAGACTTCGCCGGATTTTGGATAGTGAAGGTCATCCGCAATTCTTTTTGCCGCCGTAGCGGTCAGCAACGAGTGAATCCAGTACGCATTCTGATTCCAGTCCGGAGTATTTTTGGCTTTAAAAGCTTCAACAAGAGAAAGAGCAACTAAAATATTTCTGATATGCTCGAAGCCGATTATAATTACTGCAAACTCGATTGTAGAAACTCTTCGTGGTAATCCATATAACGGAGAATTTGCTACGGCAAGTATTTTTGTAACAATGCCCTGATCTTGAGAAATGACTTTACAAAGATCTGCCGCGCTTGTTCTATCACTATCCAACATTTGAGAGACTTCCGTTATAATCTGCGGTACAGATGGAAGCGTACCTATATTCAAAAGTTTCTTTCTTATGCTTTCTTTTAATTCGGGATGTTTAACATCAAGCATTGTACTCTGCCAGCTTAAGTTTAAGTGCACCTATTATTTTAGAATGAATTTGTGATACGCGGGAAACCGTAATATTTAAAACCTGGGCAATTTCTTTATAGTTCAGCTCTTCGTAGTAATACAGACTCAAAATCGTTCTTTCTCTTTCACCGAGTTCTTTTATTATCTCAACCAGTCTTTGTTTTAAGTCTTTCGTTTCCAAAATGGCATCGGGTTTTTCTGCGCTGCTTGGAATCATCTCTTGATATTGCATTCCATCATCATCGTTAACGGTTTGATTCAAAGAGATACTGGATAAATAATAACTTGTACAGCTATCACCCTGAACAGCATGTTCAAATTTGTCTGAGTATTTGCGCAGCTCATCGTAAATTTTTCCACGTATTCGCTGAATAGCATACGTTTCAAACTTTGTTCCAAAATCGGGATCAAACCGGTCTATAGCTTCGCTTAATCCTTCAATACCAAACTGAAAGAAATCGCGGCGGTCTAAAATCCCGTTCTGAATTAGATTGGTTTTATGAATTACGTAGTGAACAAGATTTACGTAATTGAGCACAATCTGTTTCTTCAAATCCGTTGATGGATTTTGTTTGTACGAAGTCCAAAGAGCTGTATTACTCATTTTTTGTTTTTCCTGCTAAGTTCTCTGAATAGTCGCCTAATTTATTGAGCGAGTTTCTATTAATTGCTTTTATTATTCCAATTACTATTATGCTGAGCATAGAAGTAAGTATGATAAAGATGACAAATGAATTGAGCAGAATTTTCTCAAGAGACATTCCCCGTTGCGTGAAATAGATCACCGAAAAGAAAAAAAATAACAACCCGGTCTGAAGAATTATCTTGTTCATAGCATCCTTTTTTGTTTATAAAGTTGCAAACACTATACCATGCCGTATGTTCGGTTCGGGCTTTGTAAACATTCATTTTTGATTGATTTGAAGAGGGAATTATTAGCTTTGCTTATCCGGGCTGGTTATTATTAGCCAGTTGTGTGATAGTGATGAATCGCTTTACAAACTGAAGAATTTCATCTGCGGCAATTGACTGCGGATCAAAATTTAGAAGTAGTTCTTGGTTGATAATTGATTTGTGCGCCGCACTATCATAACTAATTATGCCAAGCAGTTCTAGATGCTCTTTTAAAAAATGATTTACTGCTGTTGAAAGATTTATGAATGCGTTTTCACCTTCATTAGTGTCGCTGCACTTATTAACGATTACAAATCTTTCGGCTTTCGATTCGTTTTCAATTAGAAGTTTTAGAATTACATACGCATCCATCAATGCCGTTGGTTCTGGCGATGTTACAATTAAGTTGTAATCCGACTTCAGAAGCTGGCGAAGAACAAGATCATCTGCTCCGGCAGATGAATCTAAAATGATATAATCATATTTGTCCTGAATCTTTCCAAGCATAACAAAGAAGTAATCTAAAATTTCTCTGCTCACTCTTGGATAATCGCTTCTGCCTGAGTCTCCAAAAATTAAATCAAGGTTGTTGGAATAGTTAGAAACAATTTCTTCCATTGTTTCCGTCTGAGCAAAGAAAGTGGAAATTGTTTTAGTAGTTGTTTGATTTAAGAGGATATTTAGATTTGAGAAATTAAGATCCAGATCAATGAGCAAAACTTTTTTATTCAATCGGGAAAGTTGATAAGCAAAATTTGCTGCGAAAAAAGTCTTTCCTGTACCGCCCTTTCCCGAACAAACGGAAATAATTTTGGAAGCAGAATATCTCTTCCCAAATTCCGCAAGTTTGTTTAGCTCTATTAGCCGTGATGCTTGCTCATTCATTTATATAACTTACCTGTGTAAACCAAATTTGCAAGAAATGCCGGGGTTACTGAAACTATATCGTCAGGAATAACTTGACCGTTAGTTAAAAACATAACCGGCACATTTTGAGTTACAGCTAAATTTATAATATTGCCGTAAGAAACTGCTTCGTCAACTTTCGAAAAGATAACCGAGCTGTATTTCAAAATCTTAAATTTCTCAGCAACATCATTAAGTGTGCGCGTAGAACTTGTTGCGCTTACAACAAGAACTGTTTCATCAACTTGAGCTGCATCAAGATGTGCTTTAATTGCTTCCAAGTTTTTTTTACTGTTTTGGCTTCGTCCAACCGTATCAATAAAAATTAAATCCTTGTTCTTAAACTTTTTGATGAGTTTAGGAATTTCTTCAGGCTCATAAGCAACAGCCATTTCTATATCGCTGATCTCAGAAAATATTCTCAGTTGATCAATTGCGCCGAGCCGGTAAGTGTCAATCGAAATAAGCCCTACATTCAGCTTATGTATTATTTTTGAAATGACTGCCAGCTTTGCAATACATGTTGTTTTTCCAACACCCGTTGGACCAACCAGAGCTATTTTATGTGTCTTCTTTTTATTGACCTTGAAACTTGTTGTTGGAATCATTGAAGCCATTGTTGAGAGAAGATAATTTTCTAAACCCAATTCATCAACAAATCCGGATGAATTTGATAAATGTTTAATTAATGTACCTACGATATTTTTTTGAATCTCGTGAAGTTGCAATGTTTCCGCAATCTCCGTTATTTCTCTCTCAAATGTTTTTACAGATGAAGCCGCACGGTAATTTTTATTTTTTCTTTCCCCGGAATCAAGAGGAACTTCGTTCTTCTGGTAAATTTTTTTTGTCAGCGCTTCGAGTTCCGATTTATAACTTTCTGACGGCGGGATTTTTTGTTCAATGTGACTATCTACGTTTGATTTTGCAGGCTGGTCAATACCTGCGGTAAGTTCATACATCTTTTTCAAATTGAATCGTTTATCACCTTCAAGAACACGGGTACCAAGAATAATAGCATCTATTCCCAATTCAAGCTTCATCTGTTGTGTAGCTTCTTTCAATGATGGAGCGATATATTTTTTAATTTGCATTTTGCACCTCTAACCTTCCTAAAAATTCCAATTCAATATTTGCCGGTAATTCGGAATACGATAAAACCGTCAATTCCGGAAAACTGCTGCTTACCAAGCGGTAAAAATATGGACGGATCGTTGCCGAAGTAATTAGGATTGGCAAGTAACCGAGTTTGTTAAAATTTTCAATCATCATTTGAATCTGTAAATTGAGTTCCCGCAGAACCATTGGATTTAACCCCAATGTAACAATGCTATCCTTTTGAGCTTGCAGCGACTTGGTTATTGCGGCTTCTAAATTTTCGCTCAGAGCGCTGGCATGTATAATTCCATTTGAATCTTTATAAAGCGTTGCAATAGTTCCGCCAATTGTGTGACGCACGTATTCCGTAAGTACATCAACATTTTTGGTTGTCTTCGAGTAATCAATTAATGCTTCAAGAATTTGCACAAAATCTTTAATGGGGATATTTTCTTTCAATAGATTCTGCAAAATTTTTTGGATTGTTCCAAGATTTAAAACTTCCGGATTTATTTCATCAACAACAGCAGAATAATCCTTCTTAATATTTTCGAGAAGCTGTTTAACTTCCTGGCGTGAGAGTATTTTATCAAAATTTTTCTTCAATACTTCTTGAAGATGAGTGGATAAAACAGAGATACAATCAACAACAGTGTAACCGAGCATTTCCGATTTTTCTTTTTCTTCTTTTGTTATCCAGAAACTTTGCAGACCAAATGCGGGATCTGTTGTAGGCATTCCGCTTAAAGTTTCTTCTATGCTACCGGGATTCATAGCGAGAAGCCGATCCGGATAAACCTCGTAACTGGAAATAATATTTCCTTTTATTTTTATTATATATTCATTCGGTGCAAGCTGAAGATTGTCGCGCACTCTAACCGGCGGAATTAAAACTCCATATTCAAGCGCAATTAATTTTCTTGTCGAAGAAATTTTTTGGAATAAATTTCCGCCCTGTTTTTCATCAACAAGACTTATCAGTCCGTATCCAATCTCAATTTCAATAGGATCAACTTGTAAATACTGCTCAATTTTTTCTTCTGCCGGTTCTGCAATTAAGACTTCTTCTTCGGCATTATTTACCGGAAGAGAAGTTTTGTTTTTCTTAGTAACATATGATGTTGTACCCAAAATTATACTTACCATTAAAAAAGGAATAGCAGGCATTCCGGGAATCAAGGCAAATAAAAAGATTGCACCACTTACTATTCCAAGTACTCTGGGATTCGAGAAGAGCTGGGTCTTCATTTGAAAATCCAATGCTGTGCCCGCAGCACTGCGCGTTACAACAAGTCCCGCCGCAGTCGAAATAATCAATGCCGGAATTTGTGAAACCAGTCCATCACCGATTGTAAGAATTGTATAAGTTTGGAGTGCGTCTTGGAACGATAATCCTTTTTGAGCAACACCAATTATAAATCCGCCAAGAATATTAACTGCGTTTATTATCAATCCTGCTATAGCATCACCTTTTACAAATTTGCTGGCTCCATCCATTGCGCCGTAGAATTCAGCTTCACGACTGATATTTTCTCTTCTTTTTCGTGCTTCACTTTCCGTAACTAAACCGGTATTCAAATCGGCATCAATTGCCATCTGCTTTCCGGGCATAGCATCAAGTGTGAAGCGCGCTGCAACTTCAGAAATTCTTCCGGATCCTTTTACAATTACAATGAACTGAATAACAACAAGTATAATAAACACGATGAAGCCAACAACATAATTTCCGCCAACGACAAATGATCCGAACGATTCAATTACTCTTCCCGCATAGCCCTCTATTAAAACCAACCGTGTTGAGCTGATATTCAACCCGAGACGAAACAATGTTGTTACTAACAGCAAACCCGGAAAGACGGAAATATCCAGCGGCGATTGAATGTAAAGAGAGACAATTAAGATAAGAATCGAAAGAGTGATATTTAGTGCAAACAGAAAATCAAGAATTGTCGGCGGCAGCGGGATAAGCATTAAGCCGAGCATCATGATTAAACCGAACGCCAGAAATATATCACTATTTTTACCGAAGGTTTTCATCTGGCTATACTATACTCCTTTTCTTTTTCAGTTTTTTCATTTGAAAGATGTATGCAAGAATTTGTGCTACCGCTTTAAATAATTTCGTTGGTATTTCATCTCCGACTTCGGCGGATTTGTAAAGTGCACGTGCAAGTTCTTTATCTTCATAAAGAGGAACATTATGTTCGACTGCAATTTTTTTAATTCGCTGTGCCAGTTCGTCCATTCCCTTAGCAACTATTTTAGGAGCGTTGTCTTTGTTTATTTCATATTTAATGGCAATAGCAAAGTGAGTAGGATTTGTTACAACAACATCTGCCGTTGGAACATCTTTCATCATTCTCTTGCGAGCCATAGTTAACATCTGCTTGCGTATTCTCGATTTTATATGGGGGTCGCCTTCGCTCTGTTTCGTTTCTTCTTTTACTTCTTCCTTAGACATCATCATATCTTTCTTGAATTTGAATTTTTGGAATGTGAAATCAATGGCGGCGAGAGCAACAAAAAATAGAACAATTTTCCAGATCATCGAGAATGCAGCATCTAGCATGAACTTTAAAGTTTCTTCGATACTAAGTTGAATTAGAAGACCTGTATCCCGAATTAATTTTGAAATAATGAAGTATGTGAACAATCCCACTACGAATAATTTAACAAGCGATTTTGCAACTTCAATAATTGAATGAGATGAGAATAATATTCTTTTAACTCCGGCAAATGGATTAAAGCGTTCAGGCTTGGGCATGAAAACGCTCGTCTTAAACTTGAACCCTACTTGAGCAATGTTACTTACGAACGAAGCAAAAATAATTCCCAGCATAACCGGAGCGATAAGAGTTATAAAGAAAATTACCCACTTGAGCATGTAGGTTTGAACAATTGTTTTATTGAGCTCAAATTTCTCGAGCGATCCTAACGTTTCAATCGTAAACTCGGAAATTTTTTCGCCGAGAAATCCTTTTGTGAGATAAATTAATATTAATCCTGTGCCAAAAACAGCGAGTGAATTAACCTCTCTACTACTGGCAACCTGCCCTTTATCCCTGGCGTCTGATAATTTTTTGCCGGTCGGCTGTTCGGTTTTTTCCTGTCCGTCATTCTCAGCCATTGTCAAACACTCATTGCTTTAATAATATCTGTGAGTTGTGATTCATAACTTTGGAGTAGATTTTTAATAGCAAAAACATAAATCGGCGCCAGTGCAGAAAGAAAAACAAATCCCATAGCAATCTTTGCCGGCTGTGTTACAAAAAAAACTTGAATGTTCGGAATAACGCGCGAAATAATTCCTTCTGCAATGTGAACTAAAAAAAACGAAACGATCACCGGAGAAGCAATTTTTATTGCAATTGTAAAAACTGCAAAAGAATATTTTACAATCATCTGAACTACAGGTAAAGTCAAAGTATTCTTTGAGACTGGAATTATGTTGAATGAAGCTACGATTGCGCTAATGATGTAATGATGACCGTTGATAAGAATAAAAATCATCATCGAGACATAATAGATCACTTCTCCAACCACGTTATTACTCGTTTCCTGTAATGGATTCATAACTTCAGCCATCATCAATCCCATATCATAACCTATTAAATGACCGGCAAAGGAAATTCCATAAAATATAAAGTTGAGCATGAAGCCCATAATTATTCCAGTTATAATTTCTTTTGCCGCACTAAGAGCAAGCAAGATAAGATTTATATCGAGAGTAATTGCGCTTTTATCAATTGTTAGAAAAACTATGTAAGCAATAACCATTGCCAGAAATATTTTGGCAATTACCGGAACTGCATTATGCCCCAACACCGGCGCAGTAACTATCATCGAAATGATGCGTAAGAAAATGAGGAGAAGTATCACAAAGTCGCCAATTAAAATTTCTGTCATCGCAGCACATGTTGGAACATTGTGAACATTTTTATGGTGATAGCAACCATTTTGTCAATCATCCATGGCAGCATAAAAATTATCACCAAAACCGCAGCAATTAGTTTAGGAACAAATGTTAGAGTCATTTCTTGAATTGAAGTTGCCGCTTGGAAAACGGAAATAAAAATTCCGACTATAAGAGAAACACCGAGCACCGGCAGAAGAATTAAGAATGTAGTCCAGAATACTTCTGTCAAGACTTCAATTATCAGTTCTTCGGTCATTTAGGCAAAACTCCTTACAAGAGATCCAATTATTAAATTCCAGCCGTCAACAAGAATGAACAGCAATATTTTAAATGGAAGAGAAATCATCATTGGCGGCATCATCATCATGCCCATAGACATAAGAATGCTGGAGATAATCATATCTACCATTATGAACGGAATAAAAAGGAAAAATCCCATTACAAACCCTGCGCGCAGTTCACTAAGTACAAAAGAAGGAATTAATATAATTGTCGAAACTTCGTTCCTGTTGGCGGGTCTTGGCTGATTAGATAAACCAATAAATAGTTCCAGATCTTCGTCGCGTGTTTGTTTGAACATAAACTGGCGAATTGGTTCGATTCCTTTGTTATAAGCTTCTTCTACATTGATTTTATTAGCCATTAACGGTTTGAGTGCTTCGTCGTTAACTTTATTCCATGTTGGCGCCATAATAAAAAAAGTAATAAAGAGCGCAACTCCAGCCAGGAGTTGAGACGGTGGCATCTGCTGCGTCCCGAGTGCGCTCTTCAAAAAATGAAATACAATTATGATTCTCAAATATGCTGTTGTCATTATAACCAGCGAAGGTGCAAGCGAGAGAACGGTCATCAATAAAAGAATTTGAAGCGTTATCGAAACATCATTACCGTTTTGTGCTGTGCCAACATCTAAATTTATTTTGGGGAACGGAATTGAAACCGATTTCTGTTGCGCAAATGAATCGGAAGCAAAAAAGATAAATAGCATCGTAATAATTACGAGGAATAATTTCTTGTTCATCTTATTCCTAAATTCTGCTTGAAGATATCTACGAAGTTCGGCTTGTTCTCCTTTGCTAAGCTTTCCGAATCTTGAAATGAATTGTAATCCAGTTCTTTCAACAAGGTGATGCTGCTTTCACTTATGCCGAGTACAAGAAGTTTATCCTGAACACGAATAAGTGATAAATATTTTTTGGGGAGAATTAATTGATTATATATCACATCAACATTCACAGAGCGCTGTTTCTTGCCGCCGAGTGAGAACGAGTATTTTCTTACAAGAATCAAAACACCGAAAAGTAACCCTAGGATTAACACTAAAGGGATGAACGATTTGATAATGTCAACGAATGTCATCAGTTGATATCCTTTACTCTATTTGCGGGATCAACAAGACTGGTAATTCTTATACCGAAATGTTTGTCAATTACTACAACTTCACCTTCCGCAATTTTTTTATTATTAACAAAAACATCCACCGGTTCGCTGGCAAGTTTATCAAGTTCAATTACATAACCACGCTCCAGTTCAAGAATATCTTTGATCTGCATCTGCGTTCTGCCGAGTTCGATATAGATATTCATCGGCAGATCTTTTAAGAAGTGCAGTTTTTCATTAGAGCCGCCGCTAGTTCTTGTAGAATCATCAAACTCTTCGAACTGGGCTAGAGAACTGCTTACTGCGCCGTCTTTTAAATCTTGAGTGCTGGAAGGTTCTGTAATTTCGTTTGTATCATTATCCATAAATTCCTCAGAAAGATTTTGGTTCATCAATTACTTTATGTGTTACTTTTATTGCTTTATGATTGTTAACAGAGCCGATTCTTCCGGAAAATAAAATTTGGCTTCCTGTTCTAATTTTTTGATCATCGCTTATCTTTGTTTCCAGACGAACAATGTCTCCAACTTGCATTTCGAACAACTCTTTTATTGAAAGTTTTGAAGTTCCCATTTCAACCCGAATAGGCAGAAGTGTGTTTGAAAGATGATTTATCAAAACTTCTTTTGCCGTAATACCGTAATATTTAGTTGCTCTAATTGAAGAAAGTTTTTGTGCAGATAATTTTGCAAGAATATTATCGAAAGCAAAAGTTGCAAAACAGATGTTCATCAAAAATGATTGCTCTCCAATTAAAATTTCGAACGAAATCAGCAATACAGATTCGCTTTGAGATGTTATCTGGGCAAAATCAATATCCGGTTCAAAACGCTCAAGATTAAATTCAAAATTGTCAACTGTCTGCCATGATTTGCGTAAATCCTGCATAACTCTATCTGCAACCACACGGAGAACTCTTTGCTCGATTGGAGTAATTACTTTAGTTTGCTTTGTTCCAAGTCCGTTTCCGCCTAAAAGTTTATCAACAAGCGATAAAGCCAAATCATTATTAAGTTCAAGAATACCTCTAACATCTGTGTCTTTTATATCAAAAGTGAAAAGACATGCCGGATTAGCAACAGATAGTATATACTCCGAATAATAAATCTGATCTACCGAGGTCACATTAATATTTACAACAGTTTGAAGTTTTGTAACAAGAAAGCCGCTGAAACTTTCCGCAAAATTTTCGAAGATGCTTCTCAGAATTCTAAGCTGATTCTTAGAAATTCTGTTAGGCAGACGAAAATCAAAAAGCACTGCTTCTTTTTCGTGGTTAGTATCAACCTTCTGTTCGGTGCCGCTCTTAATATTATTAAGAAGCTGATCAATCTCTTGTTGTGATAATATTTCAGGCATATTATTGTAAGATGTATTTACTGAAATAAATTGTGTTGATTTTTACATTCGGCATTACCTGCGCAAGCCGTTTAATAATTTCTGTTCTAAGCGTATCGCGGTATGCAATATTGCCCAGCTGCGACATCTCTTTACTGCTCATAACAGATATAACCGCATCTTTGAGAAGAACTTCTTTTGATTTCAGTTCTTGATTATCTTTCTCCGAAGGGACATCGAAGCCGAGCGATGATAAGAGATATCTTTTGCCATCGGTTTTTGCAGGATTGACAAGAATTTCTTCAACCATGTAAACAAATTTTCCAAGCTCTTTGGTGTTTGCCTGAGGCGGAGCTGCTTCTTTTTTTGTCTCTACAGATGCAGTTTCTGCCGTAGAATGATTCGCTTGAACTTTGTTAAGCAAAAAATTTGCAGTTATAAAATAGACCGCTATAAGCTGTACGATGAAGATTGGAATTCCAAACAACAAAATTTTGAGATTCAATCCTTTCTTTTCTTTCAGTTGATCGGCGGTTTCTTCAACCTTTGTTTCTTTTATTTCTTCTTTTGTCTGTTCCATAGTGACTGATAAATTTCAATTGCTGTGCCACGGATATTTCGTTCAGAAACGCAGTTTGATGGCACTGAAGAAATCATCTTTGGCTAATATTCATCAGTTGGACAAATATATTTTATGAAAGAGGAAATTTAAATTATTTGACTATATCAAAAAAAAAAACGTATTTAATTAGTGGAAGTTCGAAATAATTGTTAATTAACTAAGCTTGAGTGATAAATGAAATTATTCTTAAAAGTAGCGGCATTTAATTTTTTTCTTATAATTATTTTTTCTTGCAACAGCAACCCAATAGAACCCGAACCACAGCCCGGCAGAAGAGATTATGTGTGGACGGTGGATACAATTAACCCCGGTTATGATTATGCGTATTTACGAAGAATATGGGGCAACTCCCCAACTAATGTTTGGGCAGTAGGCGATGGTAATGCACGGTTCACAATGTTTTACTATGATGGATATAAATGGACTAGTTACTATAAAGAGCCGACTAATTCGCTTGAAGTTATAACTCCCACTGGTTTATGGGGCACTGCTAAAAATAATGTGTGGATGGCTAGTCGGAATAGTACTTTGTGGAGATATAATGGAACTCAATGGTCATTATATGGTGAATATAAACTTAGCGGTTATAACGTAATAGATATCAACTATTTTGATGGAACTTCAAATGTAGATATTTATGGTGTCGGTTTTGCAGAATCTTATAATAATACTTGGAAAGCAGTAATAATATATTATAACGGTACCGGGTGGAATTTTGTAAGTATACCGAATACAAAGGTTAGTTTAGAAACCGTAGCCATAGAGCCCAAAAGCGGTGTGTTAGTAATGAGCGGAACCGTTTATGACCCCTCTGGTTTCGTTGCTAAAATTTATTACTGGGATGGTAAAGAATTGAAAGAATTATTATCTGACTTTGGTTGGTCGTTCGTAACTAAACTAAATAATAATGAAATATTTGCTACGCTTGGAAGAAAGATATACAAATATTCTAATAAGCAGCTTACTCTTTGGAAAGATAACGGCGGTAGGGAAATAACCGGTAATATTATTTGTGGAAAAAGCAGGAATGATTTTTTTATTGGAGGATATTACGGAATTTACCACTACAA
Organism: Bacteroidota bacterium; assembly: GCA_021801605.1. Lineage (GTDB taxonomy): Bacteria > Bacteroidota > Ignavibacteria > Ignavibacteriales > Melioribacteraceae > Fen-1258. The sequence goes on along the minus strand of JAJYXU010000142.1, from coordinate 1,360 downwards.
CGGCACGGATTTTACGGCTGTCTATACAACAAATTTAACTGTAGAAAGAGGAATTGCTTTTGAAAAGGATGTTTTCTTTATAGGAATAGATTATAGCAACATGAAAAATTACATTATACACGGTCAATTAAAATAGGAGGAAAGAGAAGAAATTAATAATACCGAGAGGGTGATTGCGGCACCCTCTCTAAAATGCAAATAAAATATCCCTTTTTACGGGACAAGTTAGGCTGCTCACCTAAGCCGCTGCTTAGCATTGGCGTTTTTTATTTGCACCGCAATTATAATCAAATAACTAAAAACCCAAAAACAAATTAGGAGCTTTATGAAAAAGACTTATTTATTAGCCGTCCTGAGTGTAGTCGTAGCAATCTTTGGCTCGGTTGAGGCTCAAAGCTACAGCGTTTGGTTCACGAATCCAACAAACGGTTCAACAATCTGGAATGTTTATGGCCCTAATAAAGTATCAATCACACCCACAATAGATGCAACTGGTAGCAATGATCAGTATCATTTAAAATGGAAAGTAATTCTTAATACTGATAATGGTAGTTATACAATTTATGATTCAAAAACTTTTCCTACTATTTATAGAGATTATGGGAGCTATAACTGGTCAGTAGAATTGAAAGAAGTTTTGACTACAGGGAGTGAGTACTCAAGAGCAACAAGTTCAGTAAGCTTTGAAGTAAAGTATACACTATATGCAGCAAACAATTTTGGCGGAGGTAGTATTAATTTGGAGGGTTCAACCGTGTCAAGTGGTTCAAGTGTTCACAAAACAGTTGGTGAAAGTATCTCTGTTGGAGCTATCGACCAGAATGACGGTGCCGGCTACTACACGATATGGAACACCAACGGCACTTATAATAGTATTTGGCAAATTAGAGGTGCTGATATAAGTGGAGCTACATCCCGCAATTATTCATACACGGTTGCGAGCGGTGATAATGGTGCAACATTAGTCGCCGGTTTGCGTAAGATTACCAACATAACCTTCCAAAACAATTTTGTTGGCGTTGGCAATGGCGGTGTAATTACTGTTAACGGAACTCAATACAACTCACCTACTTCTTCTTTTCAAGTTGTAGAACAAAATGCAATTACCGCCTCTGCCCAAGGGCTGCCTCTTACTAACGGTATTGAATATTCATTTGCCCAGTGGAATGACGGTAACACTTCTTCTACAAGAACTTTTTATCCAAATGCAAATGCAACTTATACAGCTAACTTTATTGGCAAGCCAACCAATAGCGGAGAATATGTTAGTGCCGGTGCACCGGTTGGACAGCCAATTGTTGTTACGTGGACTGATAACCCGAATACTGCTGTAAACCAATTCCAGATCTGGAGAAGAGTA
>JAJYXU010000056.1 GCA_021801605.1 Bacteroidota bacterium | reverse complement strand
CAAATTCTAACAATCGTTGTTTGCGCCAGAGCCCTCCGCCGTAGCCGCCGAGATTTCCATTCTTATTAACAACACGGTGACAAGGAATAACAATAGCGATTCTGTTTAACCCGTTTGCGTGTCCAACTGCACGTTGAGCTTTTGGAGTTCCGACCTTTATTGCGATATCCTCGTAAGAAACAGTTTTTCCGGATGGAATTTTTAATAGCTCACTCCATACTTTCTGTTGAAATTGACTGCCGGGAAATACAATCGACACGGTGAATTGTTTTAAAGTCCCTTCAAAATATTTTTTCAATTCTTTTCGAAGAAGAATGATATGTTTATTTTCACCGGGAACGATCGGAGACTTAAAAATTTTTCTCAATGTAGTAAACTGTGCATCTATCATTCTGCGATCAGAGAATTCGAGCAAACAAATTCCCTCATTGGTTGCCGCAGTTACCAATGGTCCCATCGGACTTTCGATCCATGCGGTAAGAATACAATCGGAAGTTTTACTTTTTCCGGGCGGTTTACCGAAAGTTTTTACAAACGCGTCACGGAATCCGCTGTGTGATTGATAACCGTATCCAAGCGCTACGTCATCAAGATCTTTTCCTAAACGAATCTGCTCAAAAGAAATTCCCAATCTTCTTCCGCGGCAATATGCTTGAAATGTCATTCCATAGTTTTTCAGAAAATATCTGCGAGCACGCGCAGGGTCAATTTTTATAGAACGAAGAAATGCATCATTGTAACGATCTGAGGGATTCGCATCAATCATGTCAAGCAATTTAGAAACCCAATCGGGTGGTGTCCCGTGGACTTCAAGAGGGCGGCATCGTTTGCATGGACGAAAACCGGCAAATACTGCTTCGCGCGCAGAAGGAAAGTATTCAACATTTTTAGGCAGCGGTTTTCTGGCGGGACATGACGGACGGCAAAATATTCCTGTACTGCGAACGGCGAGATAAAAAATCCCATCGTATGAGCCGTCGCTTTTTTTATATGCCTTTTCCATCTCTATTATAGAAGGAAGGGTTTGTTGGTTAATTGAAGTGTTCATAAAATAACCCGATCTAAATTTTGTTGTGCTATTATACGAGCATTCAACAATTGCGTCCACCGAAAATTGAACATGGATATTTTTTGGGACGCATGTGACGTAAAATTTCAGCATCATATCGTTCGCTATATTTTCCAGCGGGACATCTGCAGAAAAGTTTTTTTGATGTTAGTAATTGCTGATGAATTTCCAATCCCGATTTGAAACCAACTGTTTCATAATCCTTATCGGTCATTTCTTCAAATGGTTTGAATAAAAAATCTTTCATGATAATTTTCGCGGCGACTTAAAGTCTGGTTGGTAAGAAGGAAAGAAGTAAAAATTATTTTGCATAGGCACTAAATTAAGATGATTACCGCCGAAAACTTAGCGACATCATTCTAAAGAAGCAAACAGCTGAGTAGTGCCGAACGAAGAACGTAGAATTATAAAAGGTTACTTGCCAACTCCGCAAGCTCAGATCGCTCTCCTTTTTCAAGATTCACATGCGCGTAAAGTTTTTGTCCCATGAAATGATCGATCAAATAAGAAAGTCCGTTTGATTGTGAATCGAGATACGGATGATCAATTTGATAGATATCTCCGGTTAGAACGATTTTAGCGCCTTCTCCAGCACGGGTAATTATTGTTTTAATTTCATGAGGTGTGAGGTTTTGTGCTTCATCAACAATAAAATAAATTCTCTGTAAACTTCTTCCGCGTATATAACTCAACGGTTCAATAACAAGTTTTTCATCTTTGATCATTGTGTTAATGAGCTGATGATTTTTATCGGTTTCCGGAAATTGATCTTGAATAACTTTTAAATTATCCCAAAGCGGCTGCATATATGGTGCGAGCTTACTCTCCACATCACCCGGAAGAAATCCCAAATCTTTATTGCTTAGCGGAACAACAGGGCGGGCAATGTAAATTTGACGGTAATTTTTTCTTACTTGAAGCGCACAAGCGAGCGCTAATAATGTTTTACCTGTCCCGGCTTTGCCCGTCATAGAAACAAGAGGAATTCCGGAATTACAAAGAGCATCTACAGCAAATGTCTGCTCTGCATTGCGCGGTTTAATTCCGTAAACAAATTGTTTATCAACGCGTTTAAACTTATCCATCTCATTATTAAGCGAAGCGAGAACCGAACGAGATGAATTACGCATTATAAAATATTTATTCGGAACAGCTTCAATTTTATTTTTCTTTACAATCTGTTTTGAAAGAACTTCAAATGGCGGCTGGTAAAGTTTTTGCAATATATCGTCATCAAAATCTTCAAGGATAGTTTTACCGCTGTAAAGTTCTTCAACATTTGTAACGCGGTCGGTTGAATAATCTTCTGCCGGGATACCGAGCGCTTTTGCTTTCATTCGGAGGTTTACATCTTTGCTTACAAGAATGGTTTTACTTTTCCCCTTATTTTCTTTTGATACTTCGACCGCGGCGCTTAAAACCCGGTGATCAACATTGTCTTCCCTAAAAACATCATGGATTTCAGCTGAGAGTCCTTTGGTTATAACAATTCTAACTTTTCCTTTTCCTTTTCCGAGCGAAACACCGCCGTTGAAAACTTCATTGCCGGCAATCGAATCTAATGTCCTGGCAAACTCGCGGGCATTAAGATTAATAACTTGATTACCGCGTTTGAAGTGATCAAGTTCTTCAATTACGGAGAGAGGAATGATAATATTATTTTCTTGAAAGTGATTAATACAAGTGGGGTCATGAAGAATAACGTTAGTGTCGAGGACAAATGTCTTCGGATAAGTTTTTCCCATAAAGAACAATATTTTATTGTGAAATGATTTCTTAGTAATTTCAATAGAAACATAATAAATTTTTTTTTCTTTGTCGAAATGTAAATCACATTTAACAAAAATTTAATTGTTAACATGGAGTATTAATGGCAATTCAAACAATTAATCCCACATCGGGAAAAATTGAAAAAACATTCTCGGAACAGACACGGCTGGAAGTTTATGAATTGATCGAAAAAGCGCATGATGCATTTCTTAAATGGCGGGAAACGGATTATGTAACACGTTCACAATTAATGAAGAACGTCGCGCAGATCCTTCGAGATCGAAAAGAGCATTACGGAAAGATTCTTACACTCGAAATGGGGAAACCAATCACTCAAGCAATTGCAGAAGTTGATAAGTGTGCATGGGCTTGCGATTACTATGCCGATAATACAGAAAAAATTTTAGACAAAGAGATTGTTCAAACAGACGCCTCCGAAAGTTTTGTTCGCTTTGACCCAATTGGTGTAGTGCTTGCCGTTATGCCGTGGAATTTTCCTTTCTGGCAGGTGTTCCGATTTGCAGCGCCTGCATTGATGGCTGGAAATGTCGGAATTTTAAAGCATGCTTCTAATGTTCCAATGAGCGCGCTCGCAATTGAAGAGATCTTTACAACAGCCGGATTTCCGCAAAATACTTTTAAAACATTGCTCATCGGTTCATCACTTGTAAAAGATCTGATTGATCATCCAGAAGTTAAAGCTGTTACTTTAACCGGAAGCGAACCAGCAGGAAAACAAGTAGCACAAGCTTGCGGTGCAAAATTAAAAAAAACCGTGATGGAATTAGGCGGCAACGATCCCTTTGTTGTTCTTGAAGATGCAAATATTGATGAAACGGTAAAAACTGCCGTATCGGCAAGAATCATTAACAACGGACAGAGCTGCATTGCTGCAAAAAGATTTATTGTTGTTGAAAAAATATATGATGAGTTTGAAAAGAAGTTTGTCTGTGCTATGAAAAAAGTAAAGGTTGGAAATCCAATGGAAACAACCACAGAGCTTGGGCCAATTGCACGCGAAGATCTGTTAAATGAACTTGATGAGCAGGTAAAACAATCGGTGATGAAAGGTGCCGCTATCCTTTGTGGTGGAAAACGAATCGCACAAGAAGGATTTTTCTACGAACCGACAATTCTCGCAAACTTGAGTAAAGGAATGCCAGCATATGACGACGAAATTTTTGGTCCCGTTGCGTCGTTAATCAAAGCAAAGGATGAAGAAGATGCAATTCGTATTGCTAATGATTCACCGTTTGGACTCGGCGCTTCATTGTGGACGAGCAGCATTACGAAAGCAAAAGAACTCGCGCGTAAAATTGAAAGCGGCTCTGTGTTCATCAATGGAATGGTCAAGTCTGATCCGCGCTTACCATTCGGTGGTATAAAAAATTCAGGTTATGGAAGAGAACTTTCACATTACGGGATTAAAGAGTTTGTAAATATTAAAACGGTTTGGGTGAGATAGTTATCTGTTATCAGTTAATAATTTTAAATCCGGCAACTGATAACAAGAATCAGGAGATATAATGGTTAACAGATGCAATTGGGCAGGGAATGATCCGCTCTATCAAAAATACCATAATGAAGAATGGGGCGTGCCTGTTCATGATGATCAAAAACTATTTGAGATGTTGTGCTTGGAAGGAGCTCAAGCCGGATTGAGCTGGATTACAATTCTCCGCAAACGTGAAAATTATCGCAAAGCATTTTCACATTTCGATGCAAAGAAAATAGCCAGGTATGATTCTGATAAAATTGAAAAACTTTTACAGAATGAGGGGATAGTCAGAAACAAACTAAAAATTGCCGCATTCATTACCAACGCAAAATGTTTTCTTGAAGTGCAAAAAGAATTTGGCTCGTTTGATAAATACATCTGGCAATTTACCGGAGGCAAACCGATCGTTAACAATTGGAAATCATTAAAAGAGATTCCTGCTAATACAAATGAATCCGATCTTATGAGCAAGGATTTGAAGAAGCGGGGACTCAAATTTGTAGGTTCGACAATCTGTTATGCGTTTATGCAAGCTTGCGGCTTAGTAAATGACCATATACAAAAATGTTTTTTGCACAGAATGTAATGTGATTTAGGTCATTTGGAAGAATTCTCTATTGAATCGAACATTTACAATTCAATCTTTTCTTTAGTAAGTTACAGTAGATCATCTTGCAACAGATCAAAATGGAACTATCTGGATAGGCACTTACTTCTCTGGATTGGTTAAATTTGACGGCACCAACTGGACAAACTACAATCCTAACAACTCACCACTAAAAGATAATACAGTTACTGGTTTGAATGTGTACAATAATACTGTTTGGACCAGTTCTTATGGTCATGGACTTTATAAATTTGACGGATCAAATTGGGTTAATTATGCTGCCGCTAACAGTGGAATTCTGAACGACTATACTTATTGTGTAACTACCGACAATAGTGGAAATATTTGGGTCGGGATTAGTAACGGCAATGTTTCTAATTCCGGAGTGGTTAAGTTTAACGGATTGACGACTTGGACCCCATATTCATTTTTCTTTGATTACAATTATCGCGTAGCAGAAGCAATTGCAGTTGATAAACAAGGTAATATTTGGTGTGGAACAAGAGTTGGAGTTTTTAAATTTAATGGAACAGACTGGAACCACTATACAAAAGAAAACACAAGCGGCGGATTGTGTGGAAATGTTGTTAGAGAAATTAATGTGGACGCTTCTGGGAATGTATGGTTTGGTTGTATGGACAAAGATCCCGCTACCGGTTATTGGATTGAAGGCGGACTTTCAAAATTTACCGGCACTACTTGGAGTAGTTATAAACCATCCGGTGGAGGATTAACCAACGGCAATGTAAGTGCAATTGATTTCAATCCAACTGATGTAAAAGAAACAGAGAGTATTCCCACTTCGTTTATGCTAAACCAAAATTATCCAAACCCTTTTAACCCAGAAACGGTTATCAGTTATCAGTTACCGGTTAGCAGTTTTGTTACATTGAAAGTTTATGATGCTCTTGGACGTCAAGTTGCTACTCTTGTTAACGAATTCCAAACCGCCGGAATTCATAACTCTACGTTCTCAACTCTAAGCTCAGCACTCACAAGCGGAATTTATTTTTATAAATTACAATCGGGAAGTTTTGTTGACGTGAAAAAAATGATGCTGGTCAAATAAAATTTGACAAAAAAAGCCCGGCTTCCAAAAGAAATCGGGCTTTTAATTTTTAAACACTAGCTGAAAAAAAATACGAATTAAAAAAGTTTTTCTATACTCTTTAATGCTTCATCAATCTTGCTTACATCTTTTCCGCCGGTAGTTGCAAGATGTGAACATAGTATCGAAATTATTCTCGAATTAATTTAGCCACTCAATATAATTATCCGATGTAACAAGCTTGAAATTAGAATCTGGATATGCCTTTCCCCATGCGGCGGGTAGTTTAACTTTTTGTTCTTTCCATTTGAATTCATATGCAAACAGCTTTCCCCCGCGTTCTTCTACAAAGTCCAATTCTCAAGGATCATGTAAATACCGTCAATTGGCTGACTGAATTTATATTAATTCGGTCAATGAATCAACCGAATTTAGATTAGTGTGTTTTTAGAAAAGATTATTGGAGACTTCTGAAAAATTAAGAATAGCACGCAGATGAACACTGATTAAACAGATTTACACAGATAATAATCCGCGAAAATCCATTAAATCCGTGTTATCGGCGTCTATAGAAAAGAAAGTCAAGAGAAAAAAGTACACCATTACAAATTATTTAAAATTTGTTCTTATTTTCTCTCCATAAATATGGCTTATATTTTTCTCCGCTCTCCATTATTCCATACGTTATCTTAGCTATACATCTTGCTACTGATTGCTTTTCATTTCACTTATTATTTCTCCTTTCTTATGAGACTTGTGCTCGGCTCGATAGATTGCCGACTTTTGTTTTATGCACCTTACCCCAGCTCTTACTAATGCCTCATATGCACTTACTAATTTCCTCAACTTATACAGTTCATCGGTTGTATGATAAACTTCTTTTAACATCCCGCTCCTTAATAACTAGCATAACTTCCTTGCATCTATCTTGTCTGTCTTGGGTCCATCACTTAGAAGTCTGTTCCTATATGGATCGCATACTACTATTCGTTCTACATATTCTTTCAATTCTAC
>JAJYXU010000184.1 GCA_021801605.1 Bacteroidota bacterium | reverse complement strand
AGAAATGCTAATCCTAATATTCCTTCCCCATCTGCTCAACCGGCAAGAAATGCTAACGATCCGGGAAATACTTATTGATTTATTAGAATGATTGTGTAACTAACAGTTGCCAATCCGAAAATTTTCTACGGCAACAATGTCACTTTGAAAAACCCCAGCTTGTTTGGGGTTTTTCATATAACAAAAAATTTAACAGCTCTTCTTTCCCGAATTACAAACTTCACAAAAAATATTGTAGATCAGATTATTAATCTGATCACTTCCTTTTTTATTTGTTCATAAATCATAAATAATAATTGTGTTTATAAAAAAAATAAATTAGATTGAATAAGAAATTGAAGTAGATACAAATTTGTTTTGCACGGCTACATTATACTTTTTCCTTTGCTCGTAATATAGTAGATGAATATCTCTAAAAAGGGATTGTACTTTAATGCTGAGATTTTTTTTAGTTTATTTGAGTTCGATAAGCGACATACTAATTAATTCACTAATCTCATTTTAATAATTTACAAGGAGAATCTATGAGAAAACTACTACTATCTCTATTTTTCTTAGTACTGCTGCCCAGTTTTATTCTTGGACAAAGTACTTTTAGAGTAAAGGGAAAGGTCGCAGATGCCAAAACCGGTGAAGCCCTTATTGGTGCGAGCGTTCTGCTCAAACCTTTGAATCTTGGCGCTATAGCAGATATTAATGGTGAGTACGGTTTTGATGTTCCCACCAGTCTTGCTAAAGGACAAACAGTTGAATTGACCGCTTCTTATGTTAATTATAAGAAGAAAACCATCAAAGTAGTTCTTAACGGCTCTAACATCACACAAAATTTTTCTCTTGAAGAAGATATTTTCCAAAGTGAAGAAATTGTTGTTAGCGGTATCGCTTCTAAAACTTCAAAAGCTGTATCAGAAATTGCTGTAGGAAGAGTATCTGCTGGAGATCTGCAACAAGTCAACACTTACGGTGGTCTATCACAGTTAGTCGGCGGTAAGGTTGCGGGAGTACAGTTACAAACTTCTTCCGGGAATGTTGGCGGCGGTTTTAGATTTTATGTTCGTTCCGGCGGCGGTATCAATGGAAATGAACAACCTGTAATATATGTTGATGGTGTTAGAATAAATGATTCTGAAACCGGATTCTTTGGAGTGGGTGGACAATCCAATAGTGCACTTGCCTCTATAAACCCGGATGATATAGCAAGTATAGAAGTATTAAAGGGACCGGCTGGTGCTTCCTCCTATGGAGTTAATGGTTCAAATGGTGTAGTACTTATTACTACTAAATCCGGCAGAACTGCCGCTGGTCTCACCGGAATTTCTGCAAATTATAAATTTAATTACGGTTTCAATGAGCAATCGAAAAGATACACCACCGACATATTCAAATCTGCTGAAGATGCAAATAAAACTTTTATTAAAGGCTATATCCGTGAAAACGCCATTGATATTGCAGGGGGTGGTAACCAGTTAAGATATTATGGCGGCTTTTCAAGTCGTGATGAAGGTGGTATTCAGCCAAACAATAATTTGCAGAGAAAATCAGCAACAGCTAAAATTACATCGTACCCTAATGATAAACTAACTCTTGAATTTAAAGGTACCTTTAACTACACCGATATTAACAGAGGGCAAAATGATAATAATATATTAGGATTTCTTGGCAATACTCTTCTCTTTGCCAAATCTTACCAATTCACAGATAGTCTTGCAATTTTAGGGTTAACCGATATAAGCAGAACTTCACAATTTGTTGGAAGTGTGTTCGCCACATACACACCAATTAAGGATCTTGAGATTAATGCCGGTTTTGGTGTAGACAACAGTAGTATTCGAGAAGATAGAACTTTTCCAGCAAATTTAAAATACTCCGGTCGTACACGCGGTGAACGTGATGCTTATGATAACAATAACAGACAATTTACATACGATCTTAATGCCAAGTATCATTACTCACTTTTTGAAGATATAAAAGGTACATCTGTTGTTGGTATGCAATTATTTAATAGATCTTTCAGAAGTGCGTTTGTACAAACACAAACATTTGCCACTGAACTTATAACAGATTTAGGTGCGGGTTCGCTTGTATCCGGTTATGGTGAAAATTTCTCCAATACCAGAGATGCAGGAATTTATACAGAAAATAGCTTCTCATACATGGACACATACTTCCTAACACTTAAACTTCGTCGCGACTATGCAAGTTCAATTGGTGCTGAAGCCCCTTCAGTTATGTATCCGGGCGCCAGCTTTGCTGTACGACTCGATCGTCTTGGAGTAGTACCTACGGATGTTTTTAATTTATTGAAATTCAGAGTTGCTTATGGCGAAAGTGGTCTATTGCCTCTTACAACCGATGCGATTCCATTACTATGGACTGCCACATCCGGCGCTTATGGCGGAGGTGCTACTCTTATAAGTATCGGTAACGCAGCAATAGAGCCTGAAAGAATAAAAGAAATTGAGTTTGGTATTGACGCAGAATTATTTAAAATATTTTCTCTTGAATTAACTTATTATAAACAATCAGCTAAAAAATCTATCGTCGGGTTTAATAATCCACCTTCCACAGGTTTAACAGCATCATCAGTGCCTTTTAATATTGGTGAGATCAAGGGCTCGGGGTTCGAGTCTTTATTACAAGCTCATTTATTTGATAACCAGGATTTTGGATTAAACATGGGATTTATCTGGAATTATCAGACTAATGAAGTTGTTGATCTCGGCGGCGCACAACCTATTTTTGATGGTTTCAGTAATAACGTAATAAAAGAAGGGTTACCAAAACACGAGTTTTATAGAGAAGTTGTATATGGAGCCAAGTTTGATGCTAATGGTAAATATATCGGTGTAGATGCTCAACCTACAGGAACAAAAACTGCTTTAGGAAATCCTATTCCAGCACACACAGGGTCATTTACAATTAATTTCAAATTCTTAAAGAATTTTAATCTCTACGCTTTGGCAGATTGGGCATTGGATAGAAAGATGTTCAATGATACAGAACTTTTTGCTGCAAGATTTGGCAATTATGTTCCTAGACTTAATTTGGGTGCTCAAATAGGCATTGGAACTGTTGCCGGCATTACTCCATACACAGTTGGATCACCTGAATATACTGCTGCGGCTAATGCTTATGCTAAAACAGATGGAAACTATGCGGCAAACTATATAGTAGATGCTCAATATTTTAAACTAAGAGAAATCAGTATCAGTTATAGTTTTAAAGACTTCCTACCCGACCTTAGTCAAAATTATGTAAAAGATTTAGTTCTCGGACTCTCCGGTAGAAATCTTTGGACATCAACCCCTTACTCCGGCGCTGATGTTGAATTAAACCATAATGGCTCACGCAGCTTGACAAGAGGAAGTGATTTCTTAACATTAATGAATCCAAGAACCTATAGTTTTTGGATGAGAGTAGCATTTTAACCAAGGAGATTAAAAAATGAAAAAAATAAATTTTTTGGTACTTATTATTTTGGCCTCTGTTTGGGTGAGCTCTTGCAAAGACTATGTTACAGGCATTGATCCGTTCATCGATCGGATTGAAGATGGCTTGTTAAATGATGCCAGTCAAATTCCGTTTGTCATTGCCGGAGTTCAGACACGTTTTGCCAATACATCCACGCGGTTAAATAATCAAGCCGATGGTCTCTCGGATGCATTTATATTTGATCAAAATGTACCTAACGCAACTTTTCCAACATTTAGAGAAATCAATGATGGTCAAATTCTTGTAGATAACAATTCTGTTAGAGGGGTATATACTGCCTTAGGGCAATACAGATATTATGCTGATAATCTTATAGAGCGTGTTAATAAAATTACGATTACTGATGCTGCTCTTAAAAACAGCGCCCTATATACCGGTACATTTTATGGTGCCTATGCTCGTTACCAGTATGCTACTTACTTTGGGAAACCCACTGAAGGAGGTTCACCAATTAACGGCAGTGCCTTCATAAATGCAACAGAGTTGTATAATCAGGCAATAACATTGTTCAAGCAATCATTAACATATACAACGGATCCAAAAACTATAAGAATAGTTAATTCCAGTATTGCACGCATTTATTTGTATAAAGGTGATTACGCAAATGCTGCAACTTATGCAAAATTAGGAATGATTAAAGGTGATAATGCATTTCAAGCTCTACATAATATCAATGAAAGCAGCGATTATTGGGGTAATTCCGGTGCCGGAAGAACACAATTTGTTTGCGATTTTAGATTCAAAGCTTATGTTGATGCTGATCCAAAAGAAGCAAACAGGATAAAACTTGCCTCAAAATTGGGTAACGATAAAAAGAAGACATATTACTATCAGGTAAAATATCTTCAAGATTCACCTGAAGATGTGATGACCTGGCAGGAAAATAACTTAATGCTTGCTGAACTTGCACTAAGAGGTCAGGCGACAGGTGTTGCATTAACACTTGTGAATGAAGTTAGGGCTTCACACAGTCTTGACCCTCTTACTTTAATAAATCTGGACGTAATTTATGTTGAGCGTGACAAGGAACTTTTCTGTTCCGGTTCAAGACTTCCCGATCAACGCAGGTTTAATAAATGGCATTTAGGTGCAGGTACCTGGCAATATTTTCCAATAACCAGCGATGAAATAAATAGTAATCCGAATTTGTAATTACTTCTCTTGTTTATTAATTGTGGTAAAGCTGTAAAATTATTTTCTAATCAAGGGCTGCGGTTGCAGCCCTTTTTTTATAATCTGGATACGAAATTGAACTTGAGTTATTGAGAAAATAAATTGAAATATGGAATGGGAAAGAGTTTATTAAAAAAAGAAGGATTGAAATGAAAAATAAATTTTTAATAACTCCAGTTTTATTGCAAATTAGATATTTTTTCTTGAATAATTTTGTCAATTTCTTTTACAAAATCTTTCATGTTCATTAAATATTCTTTATTAAAGTAACCAATAAGCATTTTGTGTTTTGAAAATTTTTTATTATCGAGTAGAGATAAAGCGCTGACAATATAAAATCCAGAATAATAAACTCTATTCATTGCAAGAGCCAACATATTATTCTTTAATAATTTTTGAATATCATCTAAAGTTTCAAAAGCTTTGTCTCTTCTGTAATTGACAATTTCAATAATATTTCCATTTATCTTCATATTATTATTCCGGTTGCCTTAACACTTTGTACAAAAGGCAGATAAGAAAATTGATTTTCGAACTGATATAAGCTGAAAATTTTTGGATCGAATACTAGATCATTTTCAATTCCAAAATCATATACTTCATTTTTTATTTTTCTTTGGTCTTGCCAGTTTAATATCTTTTCAGTTAGAATAAGGATATCAAAGTCACTGTCTTTGTTCCCTCTTGTAACTCTTGAACCGTAACAATAAATAGAAGCTATTAAGAGACCATATTTTTCTTTGAGTAATTTCTTCAGCTTAATAATTAGGTTAAGATCTTGTGCGTCTATTTTATTCATATTATCCATTCCTTACTTTTCATGCGAAATATATTTTTAATAAGTCAAAAATGGTATATACATTATAAGTCTTTGGTTCACTCACATTCCACAGCAAATTGAAACCGCCAGCATATTAAATATATATGAAGAAAGAGATAAGGGGAATTCTAAAAATCCAAAATCTCAAAAAACAAATCACAAATAAATCTCAATGACTAAAATTTCAATGACCAAAACAAAGCAAAATTTGTATTCTTTTGGAATTTGGTGCTTTGAATTTGGAATTTATTTGTGATTTGGTGCTTGTTATTTGAATTTTTGGAACTGCCCTAAAAAGATTTAACAAAATTGAATGTGATGGATGACGGTAAAGTTGGATGATTCTCAACTCCTACTGAAATATTCCAACTCAACTCTTTAGGAAGATTTTTATTATAAGCCGAAACCAATCTAACTGCATTAATAGCACTTATAACACGATTCAAAATTAACGCACCAACAACGAACCGGACATTTGTAAATGCGGCTTCACTGGAGGTCCACATATCCCGGTATTCTTTACGCTGATCTTGGCTGGACCAATTCCAATAATGTGTTGATGGGTTATAAACTTTTTCAAAGTTACGATTTAATTCCATTACACTGTTGTACTCATCCAAGCTTTGATAAATTCCTATATTGGCAAAGTAATCTGCATCTTTATTATCAAGTTTAACACCGCCTTTAGATTCGGCAAATGATTTGTAATTCTTCGCCTGCCAATTTCCATATAAATCAAAACCGGTGAAGGTACCCCACAAAACACCATCGGCTATGGTAAAATATTTTCCACTCTCGTAACCATTGGCGTACAGCTCACCCATTCCAGGCAATAACATAGAATACAAAATTGCCAATACAGGATTTTTCTTCTTAGTGTCAGATACTGGATACTGGGTGGTGGAGGATGGAGGATGGAGGATGGAGGATGATTTATGGTTGATGGTTAACTGCTGACTGCTGATAGCTGATATCTGTTTCAGTTCCGTTAAACTTTTTAATTGTGCATTTTGTGCAAATGATATTGATGAAACAAGCACAACGAGAGAGATAATATTTTTCATTTTGAGCCTGCCGATATTTTTAATGATTCATTGATTGAAAGATTCTCTGCCGTACAAATGTTTTCATCAACCTCCATAACTTTTACCGAAACAAATTTATTAATTATTTCTGAATTGTATAGTGCTTTTATTCGTACATAGTTTGAGGAGAATCCTTTCATATGACCATCGTAGTTTTCATACTCAAACAGAGCGGTCAATTTTTTACCAATCATACTTTGATAAAACTCATGTCGTTTCTTCTCACTTAAAATACGCAGCATATTGCTTCTTCGTTTCCGTTCAATAACATCAACTTGATTCGGCATATCAATCGCTTTTGTATTCGGTCTTTCGGAATAAGTAAAAACATGTAAATAAGAGATTGGAAGATCACGGAGAAAATTATAGGTATTCAAAAAATCTTCTTCCGTTTCTCCGGGAAAACCAACAATAACATCAACACCAATTCCAAGATCCTTTATTCTGCCTTTAGCTTTCAATATTAATTCTTTATAATCTTCGGCACGGTAACGTCTTTGCATCAACTTTAAAATTTTTGAACTGCCGCTCTGAAGCGGAATATGAAAATGGTTGCACAATCTTTCATCGTTGGCTGT
>JAJYXU010000102.1 GCA_021801605.1 Bacteroidota bacterium | reverse complement strand
GATCTTGTTCCTGCTCTTTCCCCTCATCATAAAGCTCTTCTTTCAGATCTTCATCAATTTCTTCTTCGATTGTTCTTACATCATCGGAGATTTTTTCTTCAAAGAGATTTTGCAATTCATAATTGGAAGCGAAGACAAATGGATTGTCGAGATAGCCAAAAATATCACTTGAATTTTCTTCTTCCGAAATAATTGAAGCCGCGACTGTAACCGAAGTAAGTTTATCTAACGAGCGTTGTGTTTCCGGGTCGAAGTGGCGAATTGATTCAAGAAAGTCGCCGTCATATTCAAGTCGGCACGGCTGTTTTTCACTGTAAGACCATAAATCAATTATAGAGCCCCGCACGGCAAAATCTCCGGGATTCTCTACATACTTATCGCGGTTGTAATTAATTGTACTAAAGTATTCGATGAGATCATCGTACGTTAAGTTGCCGCCAATTTCAATTTTAGTTGTGTTTTTATCTATCGCATTTTTCGACGGCAATTTTATTTTCAGCAGATCGTAAGTGGAGACCACTATGAAATGCTGCCGAACATTTAGATCAGTTAACTTTTCTTGCAAAACTTCCGGACTCAAATCATCAATACCAACAACAAGATTTTCCAGCCCGAGAATACTCAATTCAACTTTGGTTTCATTTACGGATTGCATAGTCTGGCAAAGAAGAACAATCTGTTTCTCTTTTCCGGAAATTGATTTTATAAAAAGAGATCTCGATGAACCAGGAAACGGTGAGATATAAATTTTTTTGTATGGTGTTTCGGTAATAATTTTTTCTTTCAGCTCATTCAGAGATTGAAGCGAATCTATAAAAATATCAGCAGGTGATTTCATTTTCTCTTTCTTTAAAATATACGACACCCTTCCCCACAGCAACCAATGCTGTCAACTTAAGATTTTATAGAACACGGATGACGCAGATTTTACAGATTATCGCGGATTAAATCTGTGAAAATCAGTTTACCCCGTGGAATAGCATTTGTGTTTTTGGAAAAATTTGGTTCTTAATTTATTCCACGGGGTGGATCCGTGTAATCTGCGTTCTATTTCTATTTTTATATTTCTTTCTACCTCCTAAGTTGACAACATTGCTGCAGCAACGGAGAGGATTTTTCCATCGCAAAGTTAATATCTTTTACAATAACAACCAGATTCAAAAAGGCGACCTGTTATAGATCGCCTTTCCATTTCATCCCGAAACAAGTTCGGAACAGGCTCTTTCAAGTTTTTTGTTTCATGTTACTTGACCAATAACATCTTCTTGGAAATGGAATTGTTTCCAGTTGTTAGATTATAGAAATAAACTCCACTTGACAATTTGCCAGCATCAAAAGTTACTTCATACTTTCCAACTTCGTAAACTCCATCTACTAAGTTGGCTACTTCTCTTCCTAATACATCAAATATTTTTAACTTGATTTGACTCTTCTGCGGGATAGAAAAACTAATCTTTGTCGAAGGGTTGAATGGATTTGGATAATTCTGAACAAGATTTAGTTTTGTAGAAACCTCAAAATTATTTTTAGAGTAATTTTCCTTACCAAGTGTTCCCATTACTGATGCAGTTTCACTGTACACGGAATATTTATATGTCTGATCCATTGCACGAGCTCTATAGGTAAAAGTTTGATGAGGATTACTATAAACCTCATTATCAGTATAAGTTGTATTTGTTCTGCCTGTTAATGTGGCAATTACTTCCCATCCCAATAGCGACTCAAACCTTGATAATTCATAACTTCCTACATCAGTTTCTTGGTTAGCGTCCCAGGTAATTTGCGGATGTGAACCAATGAACTGAGCCGATAAATTTTGCGGCTTTGAGGGCGATGCATTTTGTGAAGTATTAACATAAATGTTTAACGTATACACGCCGTTACTAAAATTTGTTATCTCAAAACCGAATGGAGTAGTCTGACTTGTTGTTCGCTGATTATTAGGATTACTCCATTGAGAAAACACCTGATTGTAATCCATTCTATAAGCATCTTTTCCATCACCGTGAAAACGAATATCCTGAATAGGATATCCATAAAGTTCTGTATAAAAGATTGGTTGAGGACTTGTTAATCCTCCATAGCTAAATGGAATCCATTGATTGTCGTGGTAACCGCTATCTTTATTGGGCACTAATTGCTTAAAGACAGGTAATTGACCTGATCCCCACGGGTTTGTTACAGATTGATTTACTCCCCAATTAAATCGCCCATCAGCTGGTATTAATTGCAACCATGAAGAAGGGTTTGTCTGATTAGGTGTACCAACTTTTCTGATTACATAAATTCCATTCTCAACGGTTCCATCCTGAGAACCCCAAAACGGCGCATTGTTTTCCCAGTATGATGTCTTCTGATGATTTTCAATGAAAAAATATTCTTGCGGTGAAGTGTTTATTACAAATCTATATGCATTTCTTCCGGTTACAAAATCACTTAATGTTCTTCCGGTAAGTGTCTGTGTTGTATTGTTTACAGTATAACTTGTTGAATCTGCAACCCAGCCCAGACGATATCTCTCAAATGAATTAGCAACATATGACCTTATTCCATAAGCGGAAAGCATTCCCCAAAATCCAAAGCCGTTGTGAAAATCGTTACCGCCAATTAAATAATGTGTGAACTCATGTATAGAATTTCTGAAAGGATCTTCAGTCAGATAGTTTCTAACAGTTACGCCGGAACCAAAGGGTATTGAACTATAACCGCCGTAATCTGTTTTTACTTTTCTCAATCCGCCGTCTACATTAACATCTCCTGCATATCCTAAGTCTCCAAAATTGCTGGTAAAATTTAGTTGGTTAAGGTAGTAAGATTTGTCAATCATATCCTTTTCAATATTTCTCCACACAAAAATTATCATGTCAACGTAAGTATCGGCAGTATTCGTATGATTATAATCGCTTACAAAATCCCAGTTATCAAATTCGGCAAAATTCCACGTTGCATCAAGACCTTGAATAATATCTTTTGTTGCATATCCTCGGCCATAATAAGGATAATTTGTTATATACCAATCCCGTGCGTGCGGTGCAATTGCGTGAACCACTTTTCCCGTAAAATGTAACCTACTCCCGGACATCTCATTAAAGAAATGAGTCAACGAACCCTGAGTTGGTGTAGCCGTCCATGTTTGGTCTACCCATCCGCTCATGTTTTGAGGTGCGCTTCCTTTGACCCACTTTGGGTTGTTCACATCATAGTTATCATCTGGAAATTCCGCAAAAACAATTAACACATTTAAGTTGCCTTCCGAAGGCAGCCATCTGCCTCTTGATTCAGCGGCAACTTCTTGAATTGATGCTGTTATACAATTATAATCCTGTGCATAAAGTTGTTGAAGAGAGAGTAATAGGAAAATGGCTGCGAAATATTTTAGAGTTTTCATATATACCTCGTTTTTGTGTTTGTAAAGTTTTTTGAAAAAATCCTTGTAATTACTTTTGCAAGATCATTTTTATTGTTTTAGTTGTTTTGTTTGTAATAAGCTGATAGAAGTATATACCGCTAGAAAGATTACCTGCGTCAAATATTATTTGATACTTACCTGAATAGAAATTGTCATTTGTAATTTCTTGAACCTCTCTTCCAAGAATGTCAAATACTTTAATAACTACATGCGAATACTCGGGTATTGAAAAGGATATTGTCGTTGAAGGATTAAAAGGGTTTGGATAATTTTGATATAGAATAAATTCAGAAGGAATAATTTTATGTTCTTCCTCAACATCAACAGTTCCGTAAGTTACTCCGTTTATTCTACATCCTCTCAATAAAAAAGGCTGTGTTGCGCCGTCTTCACGGGATATTAATCCAAATCCGTAAGCAAGTTTTTCCCAGTATTGTAACATAGAATATTCAGTAATAACGGTATCTCCACGCGTAAGTAAGAATAGATCAATTACCTTTATTGTTGTTAATTTTCCAAATATATACCCTTGGTATATTTCTCTTACTTTTGCTTCATAACGTGGAGGTCCTGCTAACACCATCCATGTATCGCCAACCTTTGCATTTAATTTGTATGCATGGCGGTTACCGAATTGGGGTATGTAAAATACATTATGGTTTTTATCTATTCGATAATTTGCTCCATAATATGGGGGGGGTCATAAAAGAAAACAAATCTGCTGCTATCCTTTGGATCGATTGAATCTCTTACAACCGTGTATATTTGATCTCCCCCGGACATTGTATATTCCCAGCGGTCTCCAATATTAGCTGGAAAAAATTGGTATGGATCGAGTTCTTGAGCTTGAGAGTATGAGAAAGAACTTAATAACAGTGCAATAACAAATGCCGTTGTAATCTTTGTTTTATTCTTTTTCATAGCATCACCTTTTTGCTTTTTTCTTTTCTGCTCGCACTTTCTATTCAAAAGTGGAAACACCCCTCTAAGTTTCGGTAGTGGCTCAATAGCCGCATTAAACATTCATATGTGTTTTCTCCTATTTTGTTATTTATTCCTATTTTCCCCCTGGTTTATTCTTGTAATATCATCTTCATTGTTCTTCTTGTATTGTTTGTAATTAATTGATAAAAATATACACCGCTGGAAAGATTGTTCGCATTGAATTCGACTTTATACTCTCCACCATCAAAGTAACCGTCAGTCAATACTTTTATCTCTCTTCCAAGAATGTCAAATATTTTAAGAACAACACGCGAATAATTTGGAATAGAAAATGTTATCGTTGTTGTAGGGTTGAATGGATTCGGATAATTCTGTTCCAACTTGAATTCTTTAGGAAGTACATACTCAATTACAATTTCCTTCTCCCATCTCTCGCCGAATTTATCTGTTATATTAAATCTTAGCGTATCTTTCTTAGCGTTGGGAATTCTCTTTGCGTCGAAGGTAAACAATATTTCTTTCTCTTCCCCCTTTTTCAATTTTTCTATCTTTCCTTCTTTCCATTGCAGTTCTATTCCTTTCGGATTGTTTGTTAGAGCAACGGTTACTTTTTCTATGTCCGTTGTTTTGGATTCGTTTACGATACTCAGAGCAATCTCGTTGCTTTTTGTACCGGGAATAACTTCGTAAACTGTTTGAGCATATAATCCAGTTGTAATGAGTAAACAAAAAATTATCTTTTTCATTTTTCCCTTCCCGTATTCACAATTTCACTTTATTTGTTCTATTAAGTATTCGGCATTGTATTTAAGTAGTGCATACGCCTCGCTGGTTAGATAGCCGTGTTCTAATTTTTCTTTTTCTTCATCTTTATCGTTCTCATGATAGTTCTCTTCAACCTTCTCAACAAACTCCTTGAGTTGTTTCTTTGCTTCCTTTATTTTGTTCTTCGAGAGTTGTTCTCGCGCTTTGTCCAAGTACTTCATTAATTCCTTAACAATCCCACTATCTTTCTCTTTTTCTTTGTTGTCCTTCTCTTTGTCATCCTCTTTCTTATCAGCGATCCATTTAAGAGAGTATGCTTGACGGATGTAACTCTTTAATGTGTCTAAGAAATAATTGGTTGCAATATTGAGCGCTAAATTGACGGGTACTAAAGTTTTTCTTTGGACAAAATTTAATGGGAAATCACTTAGACTATCTAAAGTTTTTTCTAGGTAATAAGAAGATTCCTCTTCGCTGTATGTATAAAATGGTAGTTGTTCTTGGAAGTATGCATTACCAATTCCCGGTAGGTTATCACTTTTTATTATAAAGCCATCTTTTTCAGTTCCTGGGGCCAAGAAAATAGTATCCGCCCAACTACATCCATTTAACCTCCCTTCTCTTCCCCAAAACCATCCGTTGGTAGTTACATTTGTATAGAATATATTTTTACTAATCTCCAGAATAAAAAATTCAATTGCTTGTTGGCTTTTACTGCTATTACTGATTTTGTAGTGGTAATTTAGAGTGTTATTCAAAACATCTCTTGAAATACTACTTTTTACTGAAGGATTTATTTTTGTTGTGGGGATAAAAATAGTTGTTAAGAAAGTATCCTTCCCAGCAATATTACTCCATGATCTGATTTCATATTCTCCTTTTGAGGGAAAATAGATTGTCGTGTCGCGTTGGCAGTATAGAATGCTACTTAACATGAAAAATAAGGGTATAAAGGTTGTTTTAGTATTCATTTCTTACCTCTTGATTAAATGCCAATGTTCATTTTTAGTAACTGGTGGAAGTTCTAATTTTACTGTTGTAAATTGGTGTATAGTCTGTTGTTTGAATAAAATTAGTTGTCCCCCATCAAATTGTCCATTGTGATTGTTGTCATTTAAAATATCAACACCCTTATCATACCACCCATTTCTATTCGCGTCGTAAAATCTTTCGCCGAACATAAATTTACTTTGAATATCAACACAATCCCCTGTTCGATGAGTATTATGTGGTGTTTGCCAAGCGGTGTCATAATCGAATAGCCCGCCAAAAGGTAAACTCATGTCATTTATTTGTAACCTAGGAACATTGGAGAATTTATTATACCAGCTTAAACTTAAATTCACGATGGCTATATCTAAAGCGCGAGTTCCCCAATGATTATGATCTTCTCCAGTTCTTGGAGGTCCATAGTGTTTCTCTGTTCCTCCAATTTTATTGTAAATATTATTATTTGTTGGCAATAGTTCTAATCCCGGCACCCTTACAAAAATATGCACGGTATCTTTTAAAGACGGCTTAGATACAAGCGCAGCTTCTATTATATATTCTCCTCCAAATTCAGAAGCAAGTATTTCTTCAGTTGTGTATTCTCCATTGCTGTCTGTAACAACAGTCCTAGGATTTTTTCTGCTGCTGCCAATTTTTATCGTTCCACTCTTGAGCGAATCCAATGCTGGTGAAGTGTGGTCGTGTCCACCCGTGCCTTCAATCCTCGTGATGGAGATTTTTACTTTCTGGTTTGCAAGGGGCTGATTGCTATTCGTTGCTTTTACCTTGATGTTGGTTCGTGGGTTGTATCCCTCTACACGTGATTGACCCAGTGGTAATTCCGGCTAAATGTTTTTTTCTCCCGTCATGCTGATTTTAATTTGCATATTATCTTGAGGCGGTGGAGGAGGATCTATCCCTCCGTTAAAATTAAAACTGGCTGTTTTCGTCCCGCCAAAATAGAAAGCCATTTCATAACCAGCTAAAAATTGTATCCAGCCTGCTGGATCTAACCAAGTCACACTGAATCCTACAGTTGAAACATAGTCTTCACCACTACTTACACTAACCTGATATGTTCCGTTTATAGCGGGTGTCGTTAAAAGAAGAAGCGGAGCACCAAATCCTGCGCAGCTCCCGG
>JAJYXU010000003.1 GCA_021801605.1 Bacteroidota bacterium | reverse complement strand
GATTCGAATTAGGTGGACTTTGCGCTCTTTGCGGAAAAGCTTTTGCACGCAGAGAGCGCAAAGTAAAAAACTCGCAAAGGGCGCGGAGCAGTTTTAAGATTTCATAGTCTGATGAAATTGTAATTATGGTAGGTTCAACAAGTCGTCAACTTCTTTTTCTAAGTTCACCAAATCGCGAACAACAATTGACCAAATAATTTCTTCGGAAATATTATCGTAACCATGAATTATTCTGTTTCGCGTATCAACAATTTTACGGGCGTTCGTAATTTGAAAATCCGGCATAACTTTAAGAATTCTGCCAACCGCCTCGCCAATTATTTCCACATTTCGTTCTACCGCCCTTTTTGATTTAAGATCTTTCCGAAATGAAGTGAAATCTTTTTTGTCGGGGATGAATTGATTTATTTCTAGAATCGCATTCTTTATATCTGTCAGCCAGGTTTTTATCTCAATTTCCATAAATCAAAACTTTTGTTTTATCGATCTGGCTTTTAAGAAATGAATTTTTGATTGCATTCAGTTCCAAAAGATCAATGCGGCGATTGAGTAGTTTCTCAAGATGAAATTTCAAGTTGAAGTATTTATCGGAATACGCAATCGGATCTTCTTCATCAATTTCTACAACAAGATCTATATCGCTGTCTGATCGGAAATGGTCTGTCGTAACCGAACCAAAGGCAAACAGAGACTTCACCTTGTTGGAATCGCAAAGCTCTTTGATTTGACCGATATGTTCAGATAGTCCGTTCACTTTTTTGAAATCCGATTTTATTTTTTACTTCATCATATTGAAAATTGAGAATCACCTTTCAAATATACGATTTCTTGCTAATCATAACACATCATATTTGTTAAGAAGTGCACATTTCTCCGCGAATTTATCGATTCGCTTATCAGCGGACTCTACAAACTTTTCGATAAATCTTTTTTAACCGCAGGGGTACTTCCTACCGGCAGTTGCAAAGTAAATTCTCGCTGACACATAAAAGGTAAGGTTGGAACGAAAATGAACGCCGCACTAAAAAGGAAATGCTTTGTAAGCCACGCCAACTTCAAATCCATTCGGGTGCGGTATCGTGTTCTTGAAATCAAATGGAATCGTCTGATCGCTCCGACCAGTATAAGTTTTCGTAACGTCAAAATGTAAATGAGGCGCACCACTGCTGCCCGAGTTACCGCTTAAACCGATTGTGTCACCCGGCGCTACGGTTCGCCCTATCGCGACTAAGGCACCGTTTGTTGTTAGATGAACGTAACGCGCGTACGTCGTATCATCATGCATGACGATCACTACATTTTCATGCCCCTCAGTACGGTCATTGTCTGAGTTACTCTCAACAATGTAAACAACGCGGCCGCTCCTGGCTGCAGTGATCAGTGTTCCGATCGGCATTGCAAAATCCACTGCGTAACGGAATGAGCCGTAGTGCGAATATTGGCCGTTAAATCCTTGAGAGCATGTGTACTCACGCCCAACCGGGTATGGCAAAACATATTTCGCCTCTACCGACGGCACATCGCTTACTTCGGAAGATTGATTCTTACACGATAAAAAGAGAATACAGATTACGGAGAACGCAACAATGGACTTCATAGTAACTCCTTCTACTAAATTGTTGAATCCGGACCGTCAAATATTAAAGCTTGCCTTGAGCAAAATGTTCTGTTGATCAAATAATCAACGATGTCATACGGCATATGAAATGATTGTAGCGGATGATTCTCATCATCTTACTTTAATAACATAGCTTTATACCGGCAACAATGCAACCCAGATTCTACTGCACAAAATCATTTCAACTACAATACAATTATCCTTCTGCAAAAAACTGGTAAGGTTGGAATAAAAATGATGTGATTATTTCTCTGCGATCTTAGCGTCATCTCCGCGTTCTCTGCGGTAAGCTTTTTAACCGCAGAGGGCGCAAAGAAAATCGCGCAAAGGACGCAAAGAATAGCCACGCAAAGCGTGCAGAGATCAATCACTTGCCATATATCCAATAGTTCCGTTCAGGATCATAATCAATTGGGATTGTTCTTTCATGTTTCTCACCATGAATGTCTGTAAAGATCAAATTAAGATGAAATCTTGTTGGTCGTGGTAGTGCTGTTGTTAGTGGTAACCAAATATCAGTATTCAAGTTAATCGACGAGCCGCTAAAAAGCTCCACGGTTGATGTGCTTTTAAAAATGGATTTCTTCATCCCAGTGCCATCGTCAAGAATATCGAGCGTTGCTTGAATATCCTGAGCCAATGTGCTACCAGCATTTTTCAAATCAACTTGCAATTGCATATGCTTAAAAACTAATGTCCCTTGAGGTGCTAAACCCAAACGATTCATTTCCAGTTGAGCTTCACTCAATATATGGAAGCCATTACTGTGAGTCACTTTCCGATTTTGGATTGGATCCCAAAGAACAAGTTCTTCTAATACAAGGAATTTCTCAGTATGGACATGATTCTTTACAACGGAAAATACTGAAGGAGAATATCCCCATAGCCTATTAATGGCCGTTTGTCTATCTATTTCCTCCCATCCTATAAAATATACTTCGGATAGTTCAACTCTAGCGATATTAAGTGCATCCCACCGTTTATTTTGATCCCAACGAAACTAAGACAAAAATATGAAATTAATAATAGAAATAACTACAGCTAATATTGCAACCCATATTTTGGGATCAGCCCAAAATGTACCGCTAATGTTGTTCATTGATTTTGCCTCCTATTTTTGTACAAGTGTTGTTGCTTTATTGTGGTTGCTTCTTGAATATTCTCTCATACAGTAAAAATAATTTTTGTCGTCACATTCAATGTCCTCTATTCTGTAAATTTATAACGTCTTGATCAACACTCTGCACTCAACGTTCTAAGTCAAAACCGCTTTATACCCATAACAATGCAAACCGGATTTCCCTTCGTCCTGTATTTTGCGGAAGACAAGTTTTACTTTATCACCGATTGCAACTTTATCAACATCGCAGTCCGAAACTTGAGCGGTAAGACGAACGCCGTCGTTCAATTCAATTATCGCAACAACGTACGGCGTCTCTTTGGAAAATTTATCCGGTCCAACTCGAATGATCGTGAACGTTAAAATTTTACCTTCTCTGCCCAACTGCACCGTTTCAAAACTTTTCGATTTGCATTTTGGGCAAACCAATCGTGGCGGGAAAGAAATGTTTCCGCATTGTTTGCACTTACCTGCTTCGAGACGGTAACGCTGAGGAATTTCTCGATGATATCTTGGACTGATCATACTGCCTCCAAAATGTGAATGATACAACTTGCACCGGAACCACCCATGTTTTGTGCTAACCCGTACTTTGCATTCTTAACTTGCCGCTCGCCGGAATTTCCCGTGAGCTGTTCGTACAACTCGATAATTTGCGCAACGCCGGTTGCACCAACCGGATGACCTTTGGATTTCAATCCGCCGCTCGTATTGATTGGAATTTTTCCGCCGATTGCCGTTGATCCGTTTTCTGCCGCCGCACCGCCCAAGCCTTTTTCAA
Organism: Bacteroidota bacterium; assembly: GCA_021801605.1. GTDB lineage: Bacteria > Bacteroidota > Ignavibacteria > Ignavibacteriales > Melioribacteraceae > Fen-1258. The sequence goes on along the minus strand of JAJYXU010000003.1, from coordinate 3,802 downwards.
AAAATCCTAAGTCCTCAGTTACAACAATTTCAGCTATTGTAAAACAATCGTGCACTTCGGCAAAATTAATATCGGATGGTTTCAGTCCGGCTTGCTTGTACGCTTTATCCGCCGCAACTGAAACGCATTTCAGCGCGGTTAAACTTTCTCTGCTGTGCAGCGCGATTGTATCCGACGCCTGCGCCGATGCGACAACCTTCACGTACGGCTTTTTTAGTTTCTTCGCGTAATCAACCGAGCAAACGATTACAGCAGCACCGCCGTCGCTTACCGGCGAACAATCAAGCAACCTCAGCGGATCAGCAACCATTGTTGCCTTCATAACTTGCTCAAGCGTTACGGGAGACCGGAACTGCGCATTCGGGTTCATTGAACCGTTCTTATGGTTTTTCACCGCTACATGTGCAAGTTGTTCCCGCGTAGTTTTATATTGATGCATGTGCGCGCGTGCTATCATCGCATACAACCCTGGGAAAGTAATTCCATTATAAACTTCGTACTCTTGATCAGCAGCCGCTGCCAATGCTTCGGTAACATCAGCACCATCAGTCATTTTCTCTACACCGCCTGCAAGAACAATTTCACTATGTCCTGAAGCGACTTCAAAATATGCTTGACGAAATGCCGCGCCGCCCGAAGCACAAGCAGATTCGACTCTTGTTGCCGGAATTGGTGCAACTCCAAGGTAATCAGCCATCACTGCACCGATGTGTTCTTGCCCAACAAACAATCCGCCAGACATTGTGCCAACATACATCGAATCAATATGATCAACCCCCGAATTTTCAATTGCTTTCAGCGATGCTTCAACAAAAATATCGCGCAAAGATTTTTTCCAAAGCTCGCCGAACTTTGTCATTCCAACACCAATTACTGCTACATCTTTTCCCGCAAAGCGGGATTTCATTTCATTCAACATATCGTCTCCTCCCTATTCGTTAAGAATAATTTTTTTTCTGAACTTCGCGTACTCACCGTAATCAAGATAAATTTTATCGTTGTCGAGCATATCTCTAAGCTTGGGAGCTAAGTCTCTAACTTTATCTATTTCGTTTGTAACTTTATAAATGAATCCATCGCTTCCGGCGCCCGAACCGAACGAGACCATAAAAATTTTATCGCCGGGTTTTGCAACATCAAGAATTGCCGAAAGTCCTGTAGGCGATGAACCGGAATAAGTGTTCCCCATCCATGGAGAAATCCAACCGACTTCCATTTGTTCTTTTGTGAATCCAAGTTTCTTTCCAGCTTCTTGCGGAAATTTTCCGTTTGGCATGTGGAAGACAGCAAATTGAAAATCTTTTGGAGACAATCCCGATTTTTCGAGCAAATTTTTTCCTGCGTTATGAATATGTTTGAAGTAAGCCGGTTCACCTGTAAATCTTCCGGCGTGACGCGGATAGAATTCATGTTCGCGCCTCCAGAAATCCGGTGTATCAGATGTGTACGAGTTAGTGAATAAAATTTCTGCTACAACATTTTCTTTTCCCATTATAAATGCAGAGCCGCCTGCAGAAGCAGAATATTCTAATGCATCACCGGGCGCGCCTTGAGAAGTATCTGCACCTATTCCGAGTGCGTATTCCATTTCCCCGGCTTTCACCAAACTGTACGCGACGTACATCGCTTCGGTGCCGGCTTTACATGCGAATTCATAACTCGCAACGTGAACGTGCGGACCGATGCCGAGTGCATCAATCAAAATTGTTGCGCTTGGTTTTACAGCATAAGGATGAGATTCAGAACCAATGTAAACTGCACCAATTTTCTGCGGATCAATTCGTGCACGCTGTAAAGCATATTTTGCTGCTTCAACAGAAATTGTTATTGTGTCTTCATCAGTACCGGGAACGGTTTTTTCGTAGAGCATCAAACCACGTTTGATTGCTTCAGTATCTGCACCCCATTGTTTAGCTATAAGATCAACTTTGATTCTGTAACGCGGAAGATAAGAGCCGTAACCAACTATTCCAATCATGTTGCCCTCTCTGTTTTATGTCTGTCAAATAAATTATTTCAGAGGAAGTTAGGAATAGATTAATCAACTTTCTACATTTTTAAAAATATTTGAGAAGCAATTTGTTCCGGTGAAATATTCTCATCGCAATCGAACCAATGAATTTCTTTTGTTTTTCTGAACCATGTCATCTGCCTCTTTGCGTAACGCCGTGTGTTGCGCTTGATAAGTTCAACTGCTTGTTCAAGTGAAATTTCATTTTCAAGGTAAGAGATAATTTCTTTGTAACCCACGGTGTTCAACGCGTTTATTTTTTTTGAATAGCCACTATCTAAAATATTTTTCACTTCATCAACTAAGCCGTTTTCAATCATCTCATCAACACGTTTTTCTATATTAGCGTATAGTTGGTCTCGCTGCCAATTCAATCCGTATTGAATAAAATCAAGTTCAACTTTGCGTTCGTGATCTTTTTGGAATTTCCATATAGGTTTATCGGTTAAATGAAAAACCTCAAGTGCGCGCATTATACGTTTCCAATTTTGCGGAAGCATTTTTGAAGCGCTTTCCGGATCAACTTTCTTTAGCTCTTCGTACAAAAACTGATTACCAAACTTTTCACGTTCAACCTTTAGTTTTTCCCGATAATCTTCATCAACGTCTACCGCATTAAATATTCCCTCAGTCAATGCTTTGATGTACAGTCCAGAACCGCCAACAACTATAGGGATTTTGTTTTGCGACAATAGTCCATTAATTATTTTCAAAGAATCAGCTTCGAATCTGCTAACATTATAATCTTCATCAGGTTCAAAACAATCAATTAGGTGATGTTTAACTTTCGCGAGTTCATCAGTTGTTGGTTTCGCTGTGCCGATGTTTAGGTGTTTGTATAATTGACGACTGTCGGCAGAAATAATTTCTGTCTGCAAATTCTCAGCAAGAGAAATTCCAACTTTCGTTTTACCTGAGCAAGTTGGTCCAACGATAACAATTACTTTTCTTTCCATCCCTCTTTACCTATAAGCGGTACAAAAGCAAAATAAGGAACTTCGCGGGTCTGGAATTGTTCTTCGGAAATTTTTGTGATGATCTGAAGCGATTGTAATTTTTTATCTCCGACCGGGATCACCAGTCTTCCGCCGATAGCAAGTTGCTTCTTAAGATTTAGCGGAATTGTAGGTCCACCCGCAGTGACAATAATTCCATCGTAAGGAGAAAATTCTTGCCAGCCAAGAGTTCCATCGCTGCAACGTGCCGCAATTTTCAGATTCATCTTATCAAAGATTTTCATTGCTGAATTATATAGATCGTGATGACGTTCAATAGTAAATACACGAGCACCCATTTCGAAAAGAATGGCAGCCTGATAACCGGAACCGGTACCAATTTCTAAAACCTTTTGCTGTGGCTGCGGATCGAGAGCTTGCGTCATATATGCAACTGTGTATGGCTGAGAAATTGTTTGTCCCATACCGATTGGTAAAGCAACATCTTTATAAGCATGTTGCTTCATGATGTCGGGGACAAATAGATGCCGCTCAACTTTAATAATAGCTTCGAGCACACGCTTATTAGTGATACCTTTGTTTTTTAGAATCTCAACGAGTTCTTCTCTTTCTGTTTCGAACATTTCCAAGTACGATTTATTATTAGCACAACAAAGATAAAAACTTAGCTGACAATATTTTCATTTAAATAGAATTGAATATTACAACACCCCTTTTCCAGAATGAAATTGCAATAGATTTCTGATTGAAACGATAATAAAATTTTTCCTCAATCAAAGTTGATTGGCATTAACAACAATATTATATTTGGTACGTAAAAATTGTCCTTAAGGTT
>JAJYXU010000099.1 GCA_021801605.1 Bacteroidota bacterium | reverse complement strand
TCAAGTTGATACTACAAAAAAATATGTGTGGATCGGCAACCCTCCTTTAGGAGAAGATAAACCAAACGGTGATATTGGAAATTTCAACATTAATGCTCTCCGGAATTTTGATGATAAAGATCTTGCCGATTACAAACCCGAAAAGTATTCCGGCTTCTTTTCCAGGTTGAGTATAATTCCATTTATCCGCTATGATAATTACAACACATCAAATTCAGGTTTGGATAGAATTAAACCGGGATTATATATTTCATCAAGTGATGTACTGAACCGTTTTTCAATTTTTGGCGGTGCTTCACTTAATAGAAGAATGGAACGCGATCTTTTCTTGCAGTTCGATTACCGGAACAAACTGCCTCTAATTTATAATCTCGGTCTGAAACCGGAAATAGGATTTGAACTTTACAGCATAAGCAGAAAAAATAATATTGATATTCCATTCGGCATTGACTCTACTTTTATTCCGGTTAGAACTGATTATAGGATTCCGGCAGATGTTACTTACAATTTATTTGAAGTTGATTTTTTTGCCCATCACAAAGTTTTTGCCGATGGAAATAAAATTGAAGCCCGATTTATTTTCAGTCAATATGTTTCAACGCTAAGCAGTTTCATTCTTCCCGAAAGCGGTAATACTTTATATCCGGCTTCTGACGATAAATATTTCATCGGTAAGAATTTTCAGCTCAAATTTACTCATAAGATAATTAAGCCGGAGACAGATTCCGATATCAATCCTGTCGGTAGAAAAGTTGAACTTCAATACAATTACGAGTCCAACCGGTTTAATAATGAAGGCAACTACACTGTTCAAAATGGATTTTTAGAACCTCTTTACAATGTATTTAATTTTCACCGGGTTGAACTTAACTGGAAAGAATATTTTGGATTGGGAAACGGACAAACATTAACTGCGCAGTTCCGTGGCGGTTCAATTATAGGTCCTGCCGTACCTGATTTTTTTGATTTTTATCTCGGTGGTTTAATTGGTATGAAGAGTTATCCGTTCTATTCGGTCAGCGGCAATAAAATTGGCTGGGTAAATTTAACTTACCGTTTTCCTCTCTTCAAAGATATAGATACGCGGATCGGGCAGTTGTATGTTGACAAAATTTATTTATCTGTTTACGGAGATTTCGGTAACGCGTGGACAGGCAGTTTTCCATCGCTGAATGATTTCAAAAAAGGCGCCGGCGCAGAAATTAGAATAAAGATGAATTCTTTTTATCTCTTTCCAACAAGTTTATTTTTTAACGCCGCATATTCATTCGATCGCTTTTCAAGAAAGATTTTAGGCGAAGACGTTACATATGGAAAAGAATGGAGTTTTTACGGCGGTATATTATTCGATTTCAGTTTCTAATTATCTCGGGTGTATATGAAAAAAATATTTTTTATTGTAATAACCGGTTTTCAACTAACAGCTGCCAGCGGTCAGTCAGTTGTTAAGAATGAAGCAAATGTACTGAGCGGTTCACTGAATCTTGATTCGAAAATTGCTTTTAATAATTCTGAAAAAATTATTACACCGGTTTTATCGAATATTGAAGAGCAAAAAAAATCTGTCTGGCTTGCTGTCGGTTTATCGGCTGTTCTTCCCGGTGCAGGCGAGTTTTATTCAGAAAGTTATATTAAATCTGCAGCATTCATTGCCGCAGAAGCCGCGGCAATCACTCTTGGATTGATTTACGATAAGAAGGGAAATGACCAAACTGATTATTTTCAGAATTATGCCGATGCAAGTACAGGCTGGTCTCCTTTAAGGTACGCTCAGTGGACATTGGTACATATAAAAGAGCTTAATCCTAACCTCAAAGCAAGCGATTACGAAAATAAAGTCATTCAGAACGGACAGGTAAATTGGAATGAAATGCATGCCTTGGAAATTGCCGTTGCTGGAAGAAATGGTATGGATGGTCAGGTACCCGGAAGTTATTATTCTCATCAATTACCGACTTACCGCTCACAACAATATTATGAATTAATAGGCAAGTATCCGCAGTTCGCAGTAGGCTGGTATGAATTCAGCGGAACGGATTTGAACAAACCTTTTATATACGGAGATCCGCTTCCTAAGCAATTCCTGGATTATTCTGTTATGCGCGGTAAAGCAAACGATTTTTACGATGTTGCCGCTAAAGCCGTACTTGTTGTTGTAGTCAATCATATCGTCAGCGCCATAGATGCCGCCTGGACAGCACACAGTTACAACAAAAATTTAGATTTGCATGCAAGCATTGAAAGAAGAGACTATGGATTTATTACCGTATATTACCCCCAGTTAAATTTGCAGTATAGATTTTAGGAACAACAAACCCGAATGAGCACACCTTTAGTTCTAATTGTCGGAAGACCGAACGTTGGTAAATCAACTTTGTTCAATCGTCTTACCAATAGTACAACAGCAATCGTTGATGATGTCAGCGGTGTTACACGTGATAGAATTTACGGAGACGTTGATTGGAATGGAAAATATTTCCGCGTTATTGATACAGGCGGCTATGTTCCAAATACAGAAGATCTTTTTGAAACTGCTATCCGTGAACAGATTGAAATTGCAATGGATGAATGTGATGCGATTCTCTTTGTAGTTGACGGCAGAATCGGTTTAACTCCGTCTGATAAAGAAGTATCCGAATTACTCCGCCGTGCTAATAAACCAAGTTACTTGCTCGTAAATAAATGCGACTCTCCAAGTTTTACTGTTAATGCTGCCGAGTTTTATTCCTTGGGATTAAAAAATGTTTATGATGTTTCCGCTTTGAATGGTAGAAATCTTGGCGATCTTCTTGATGATCTTATGGCTCATCTTTCATTTGCAGATGATCTTGATACGGAAGTCAGACTGCGTCTTGCAATCATTGGAAAACCGAATGTGGGTAAATCTTCAATTGTTAACGCGCTTCTCGGTTATGACCGGACTATTGTTACCAATATTCCCGGCACCACAAGAGATAGTATAGATTCAGTTCTAAAATATTACGGAGAAGAAGTTGTTCTAGTTGATACTGCAGGTCTCCGCAAAAAATCAAAAGTAAAAGAGAATATCGAATTTTTCTCAAACGTGCGAACCTATAAAGCATTATGGAGCTGCGACGTTGCAATTCTTCTTCTCGATTCAAATCTCGGAATTGAAAATCAAGATCAGAAAATAATTGATGAAGCTGTACGCCGCAGAAAAGGTTTGATAATTGCTGTGAATAAATGGGATTTAATTGAAAAAGAAACCAACACAGCAAAACAATATACAGACGCGATTCAAAGAAAGATGGGTTCTATAGATTATGTGCCGATAGTTTATGTCTCGGCATTAACCAAGCAAAGAATATTTAAATTGATTGATGTTGCAAAGAAAGTAAATGAAGAACGGAAGAAAAAAATTCCTACCAGCGAGCTTAACGATATTCTTCTTCCTGAAATAGAAAATATGCCGCCGCCCGCATCACCAACTGGCAAAGAAGTAAAGATAAAATATATACAACAGGTTGGCGATCACTATCCAATCTTTATGTTTTTCTGCAACGATCCGCGTAATATACCGGATCATTACAAACGCTTTTTAGAAAAGATGATAAGAAGAATCTTTGGTTTTGAAGGCGTGCCTATGACGCTTACATTTAAGCAGAAGTAGAAAACAATCCTAATCTTAAGTGGTAATAACAGTTTTGTCAACGCTGTTTTATAAGTACAACTTTACTGCATTCTAAGATGCTATTTGCGTTGAAACGGACTGAGTGAGTTTTATTTGTTTGAAAAAGTATCAGCAGTAAATGCGTCTTTGTATTCCACATTGTTTTCAAATTTATAAAAATCATAGTCATGTCTAATAGAAAACAGATCACCTTGAATTGATTCAAGTTTTTTAATGGTTGATTTGATAGCTAATGGTGATTGGTCAATGCCAATCCAAAAGCGATTATTTATTTGTGCTGCTTTTAAGGTTGTTCCAGAGCCACAAAAACAATCTAGAACTATACTTTGTTCATTAGAAGAGGTTTTGACTATCAAGTCTAGTAAATCTTGATTTTTCTCAGTAGGATAAGTAGGGTATTGTGGGTCCTTAAATTCCCAAACATCTTGAATACGTTTTCCAATCCTCTCATCAAGAAATATTTTTTTTCTAGGGTTCCCTGTTGATGACCATTCTAAAAGGTTTTCTTTATCCCATTGTTCAAGTGTTGCTGCATCAACTCGCCAATGCCTTCCTTTTGGTGGTAATTTTCCTTTAAATGGTTTAGATGTTTCCCCATTTTCGGTTTCACCAGGAGCGTGAATAGGAACTGTAGTATATTTTCTCCCATTACTATCAACTTTAGAAAATAGTTTTTCTTTATCATTTTCAGTATAAGATAAGATCGGTTCATTCCAAATCATATTATCAGACTTGGTGTAGAAAAGTATCATATCTTTAATATTTCCGTAACCGTTTCGCGAGAAATTTTTCGGATTACACTTTATCCTGGTTATATCATTGCGGAAATTTTGACTTCCAAAAATCTCGTCCATCATAACTTTTACGTAATGACCAATTTTATAATCAATATGTAAATAAATTGATCCTTCACCCGAAAGCAGTTTTTCTAAACGAATTAGCCGTTTTCGTAAATACTCAATAAAATCAGAACCTTGTAATTTATCTGAGTATGCAACCTCGCCATTCTTGGAATTACTTATTGTTGTTGCTCTTCCATCTGTAATGGTAAAATTAGTATTTGTGGCAAAGGGCGGATCAATATAAACTAGATCAACTTTCCCTTTTAATTCATACGCATTTAATAAATGGTCAAGAACAACTAAATTATCACCTTCGATAAGTATATTTTTTTTAATCATGGTTGTTCATACTTGATATAAAAATTCTCTTAAAACTAATGCGCTCATTATATTATAGTTATTATACTTGCCCGTGATTTCGCGATACATTTTATTATTGCCTTTTATGTAAACCACTCCATCAAGTATTGCAAGTTTGATTGCCTTAACATTTTTGGATTCAACAGTACTAATAGCATCGTTAAATTGAGCGTTCTGATGTCCGCCAAAATCAGTAAGAAATTTTGCTTCACCAATAATATATTTACCGTTAAATCTGGCTACAAAATCTAATCCTTTACCGTGGTTATAATTTAATTTTGCTTTAGCAAAATCCATCATTTCTTTATCACTTGCTTCAAGAATTGCATCCTTGTTATTCGCCGTAAAAACACCAAGTCTCACAGGTGAAATTCCCAGAGATTTGTTTTGAATCCACCTTTTGAACATTGGCCCAATTTGTCTATTTGTTTCTTTTGGTTCGCTGCACCGTTCGTAAACTTTATCAAGTCCCATTTCATAAAGTCTTCCTGCAATTCTGTTTGCAGTTTTAGGATTCCTCTCTATTGCAGTTTTATCCCTTTTAAGATAAGCAATGTAACTATCCTTAATCGGAAATAATTCTAGTTTTAGAAGTTCATTTACCAATTTCATATTCTCTTTTTTCTTAAATGCTTTCTCGATACTACCCCATAGTTCATCATTAACCTCTCTTATACCTTCTGGTATTGTTGGATAAACTTGGAATAAGTCGTCCAAATAAGACCTTTGATTTGCATATTCGATACTTAAATCTGACCAATAACTCATATTGACTTTCCTGTATAAAATTAATTATAAAATTTTCCTTGAGATATCGTGTTTGAGACAAATCAAAGATAGCAAAAATTTTGATTAGTATTTTTATTTAACTAATGGTCTTACTGCTAAGATATACTGATTGCGTTATTCGCCAGCATTTATTTTGTTTCAAAATTATTTACACTTGGCATAAAAGGAATTTGTAGCCAAATATTTACTTACACTAAACTTTATTTGATAAAGTGAACAGTTAATCCGCTATTGCAACCGAAGCGGCATAAACTTTAGCAGCGCCATTATCTAATAATATCCTTCCGCATTCAGCAATTGTAGCGCCGGTGGTTATCACATCGTCTAAAAGCAAAATGTTTTTCCCTTTAATAACTTTTCTGTGCCTTGCTGAAAAAGCATTCCTGATATTTTCTTTCCTTTCAAGCAATGTCAAATTAGTTTGAGTTTCCGTAAAGCGGTTCCTTCTAATAAAATTGCTCTTAACCGGAATTCTTAAAACATATTTCATTCCTTTTGCTAAAAATTCCGATTGGTTATAACCGCGTTCGGCACGTTTCAAATGGTGAAGAGGAACCGGGACAATGAAATCAATTTTCCATTCGGAGAATTTACTTCTCAACTCTGCTGCCAAAAGTTTGCCCAAAAATATTCCAGTCCGGAATTTGCCATCGTATTTCAGCCCGTGTACGATATGCTGAAGTTCTTTATCCTTTTCAAAAATGAAAAGGGAAGTGAAACCGCAGATGATTTTATCGGATTGAAATTTTCTTTCGAACTCGTGATTCAGTCTTTCTTCATCGGCATGTTTAATTTTGGAAAAACAAGATCTGCAAGCCATCTCTTCCGTTAAGGAGAGCTTTGCTTTACAAGAGGAACAAAACCGCGGGAGGAAAAAATCAATAACATGTGTTGCAAAATTCATCTAATGTCTCTGCTATGGAATTCCTTTATCAGATAAAAACTGTCCGCATTTACGATCATTAATATCAATAATCAATGAAACTCATTTTACCTTTCCGAAGTTAAAAATGCTCTGTTAAGGCGGGTTCTAAAAACTATCTTTTGTAAAAATTTAACGCAGAGAACACAAAGAATACGCAAAGTCCGCAGAGAATATTGAAGTTTTTAGAACCACCATTAAATCATTCCCGCTCTCTTTCTGATGAACCACTCGGCTGCGAATAGAAGAATGATGAAAATTAAGACCCACTCGTTTGACCAGAGTTGATATTCATTCTTACTAATTTTTTCTTTCGAAGAATTCAGATTCAATCTTGTTAGTTTATCTTTTAATCCGGTATGGTTTTCTAAAGTATAATAGTAACCTCCGCTTGAATTAGCAAGCAATTTTAGAAAATCCGTGCGCATGCGTGTATCAAGTTTTTCAATTTGAACTTCTCCAACACTGAATCTTCCGGTCTCACTCTTCAATTTTATTCCGTTAAATCCGGCGGTCCCTTCGAAGCTGTAATCACCCGATTCAACCGGTAAGAATGTTGATGAGTAAAGCCCGTTGCCGGTTGGTGAAAAAGTTAAATCAAATGTTTTGGAGCCTGATAAAACTTTCAAAGTGATATTTGCGGTATCTATGGGAGAAAAAGTTTGATCGTACATTTCTGCTGTAAATTCAACTTCTTCCGAAGGAGAATAGATTTTTTTGTCGGTTGTAACTCTAAATTGTTTTTGTTGTGATGAAACGCTTAACCATTTTACGATGTCGTTAATAAAATTATCGAAGAATTCGGGATTCTTCTCGGCAGTTTGCAGTTGCCATTTCCAGATATCTCCGGCTAAAATTGGAAGCACC
>JAJYXU010000009.1 GCA_021801605.1 Bacteroidota bacterium | reverse complement strand
GAATCTCGGAATCGAGCAAAAAAGAAGTTTTTAGATTCTTCCCCCGATAAATCGGGGTCAGAATGACAAATAATAATGTTTTTGCGTAAGGTGAGTGAATAATATTATTCTTCGGAGGACTCTATTCCTTTTTATCGTCGATTAAATATTCTATTATCATTCTTTTTTCCTCGGTACTAAGTTTTGCTCTCTTGCTCATTTCTTCAACCGAACTTCGCAATTTCTCACTCTTCAATTCCGTCTTTGTGTATAGCCGATGGCATCCACCGCATTTATCACGATAAATCTCTTCGCCTTTACTGCTATAAGCAACGCCAACGGCACATCCCGCAATAAACAACTGAACAAGGATTATTATTGTAAACCTCATAATTCAACGCCAAGAATTGTTCTTATTTCATACTTCTCATGCCCGACCAAATCCAAATTATTATTGGAGGTTGGTCCGCCGCCCACCTGAGTTAAAAAGTTTACAACTAGATATATTCGCCCTCCATGAAAACTAATCGTTGGTCCAATAAAAGTTGCCTGATTTTCTTCTTTCTCATAAATCTCCTTGTAATTTCTGTCATTTCTAAATTCAAGACCAATGGAAATATTTTTATTGAGTTCGTAAGCAAGCCCCAAAGTAAGTTCAAACGCAGACTCTGTTTCTTTGCCCGCAATATCTCTTTCAATTTCAGAATTTATATTCATGACTGAGATAAAATCGTTAAATCGCTTAGTAAATAATATTTTGGGTTCGTATTCAATTTTATCGCCGCCGTAGCTTAATTCAAAATAAAGTGCCGGATCAATAAAATATTCGCTTGGATTTGTTAAGCGATATCTAAATTCAAAAGATGTTGTAGAGAGACTCAGTGGTTTAGATGGATTAATATTACCGGATGATTTTACTTCATTAAAATTAAAATACATTGAAGCTGTAAAGCGATCAGTTACACCATACTCAACTTCAAAACGTGGTTGCCATCGATAATAGGATCCTACCCCTTTATTGATGCGGCCTGTCTGCCAAAATTCAAATTCAAGAGCTTTGGAAGGAAGTGTATATGATGTGTACGACCTTGCAAACCTTTTCTCATCTGCATGTATATTTATAAAACAAAAATTCAAAAAAAGAATTGAGAATAATAATTGGTAATGAAATTTATTCATGAATAACTCCATTTATTTTTTTTAGTTCTTACATATTTACGTTTTACCCAGACGTGGTTGTTTGCCAAATAAAAATGACTAACAACCACGTTGAAATCGCTGTTATTAACCTAATTGGTAGGACAAATGATTTCAATCGCTAAAAGAAGTGATTTATCTGGGCATGATCCCCTTAAATGGGGACTTTAAAAAAATATCCTATCGGATGATTTCGATACTGGCTTGTTCGAAATTCCATTGTAGTTAATTTCGCCAATAATCGGCTAATCATAGTTTTTCACTACTAACCGACTAATTTTTTTCAAAATCGATAAATCATTTGTTGATACTATTAGAGACCTCTGAAAAATAGAATTGTACAGGACTGCAACATTTTTAATAGCACACAGATGACGCGGATTTGGCAGATTTTCGCGGATTAAATCTGCGTTAATCCGTTTAATCTGTGTCATCTGCGTTCTATTCTTAATTTTTCAGAGGTCTCTATTATTTAATCATTTGAACAGATAGATGGGGTCGCTTAATCAAATCAAAAAAAATGGAACGCAGATTTTTTATGATAATTATGATTTTCGCTGATAATCAAATCTTAACAAATCATAATAATCAGTGTTATCCGCGTCTATTTTTTAGTCGGTTAGTAGTGTTTAACTTTAGTTATCTTATAAAATATCCGGCTATTCCTAAAATGACTAACAGAATTCCTGTAATTGTTTTTTCGTGATGTTCGAGAAAGTGAGACTTAATTTTTCTTACACCTTTCATTCCAAGCCAAACAAGCAGTAACATTCCGGCAATAGTAATGAAAGTATAAATTACCGATACTGCTATTATTCCTTCCCAGCCGAGTTTGCTTGCAACAAAAAAATATGCTTCTATTTCCAGACAAGGAGAGAAAAACATAGAGATTGTTAAAGTAAAGATTATAGCAGCGGTTGTTTTCTTTTTAACATCATCAATGTGAATATCGTGATGGTGGTGTTTATTACCTCTGATACTAAGAATAAGATAAATAATTCCAAGAAGTATCAGTATGCTCGGTGCAATTACTCCAACTATAAATGAATAGGAACCGGATAATTTGTAACCAAAAAATCCTACTATAATTCCGATAACAATTGTGCTTAGCGTATGCGCAAAACCCGCAATTGCTGTTATACCTAAGGTTGACTTCTCATTCCACTTTTCCGCTTTTGAAAGTGCTATCAATGGAATCCAATGGTTCGGAATTGATGCGTGAACTATGCTGAGTAAAAATGCGCCTATAATTATTTGTGATAAACCTGTCATACTAAAGGTCCTAAAAATTGTTTTTTGATATAGTTCTTATTTTTCATTTCAAAACTCTCATCGCATTCAATATCGCAATTATTGCTACTCCCATATCGCCAAATACTGCTTCCCACATTGTTGCTACTCCAAAAGCACCGAGAAGAATGAAGAAAAGTTTTACGCCCATTGCAAAACCGATGTTTTGCCAGACAATTCTTCTCGTCCGTTTAGCAATCTCTATTGAATGTACAACTTGCATTGGCGAATCAGTCATCAAAACAACATCTGCGGTTTCAACTGCTGCATCCGAACCGAGAGCGCCCATTGCTATTCCCACATCGGCACGGGCAATTACCGGCGCATCGTTTATTCCGTCTCCAACAAATGCAACTTTTCCATCGTGTGCAGCGCTTAATAATTTTTCAATATGCTCAACTTTATTTTCCGGCAGAAGTTCAGCGTAATATTCTTTGATGCCAAGTTTATTTGCATAGACTTCAGCAGCGGTTTTGTTATCGCCGGTAAGCATAATAGTTTTTACTTTTAATTTGTTCAGTTCAGAAATTGTTTCGGCAGCTTCATCTTTTAATGAATCGGATATTACAATGTAGCCCGCATATTTTTTATTTACTGCAACGTGAACAACTGTTCCTTCTATATTACATTTGTCGTGTTCAATATTTTCAAGATGAAGCAGCTTGTCATTTCCAACTAAAATTTCATCACTGCCTGTCCCGTATTTATCGGGATTTACTTTTGCTTTAATGCCGTGACCGGAAATTTCGTTTACTTCTGTAATATTGATTTGTGAAATCTTGTTGTTATAAGCATCCAAAATTGATTTTGCAATCGGATGACTTGAGTTTGCTTCTGCATAGGCAGCATATTTGAGAATATCTTCTTCCTTGAATCCATTAGCTGAAACTATTTCCGCAACTTTAAATTCACCTTTTGTGAGTGTTCCGGTTTTATCGAACACAACTGTTTTTATTTTTGTAAGTGCATCAAGATAGTTGGAACCTTTTACTAGAATCCCTCTACGTGAAGCTCCGCCGATTCCGCCAAAGTATCCAAGCGGAATACTAATAACTAAAGCGCAAGGACAAGAAATTACAAGCACAACTAACGCTCTGTAAATCCAATCTGTAAAAATTTGCCCTGCAAAAAGCAACGGTGGAATAACTGCAAGAAGCAATGCGCCAAAGACAACTACCGGCGTGTAGTATTTTGCAAAGGTTGTTATAAATTTTTCAGTCTCGGCTTTCTTGCTGCTTGCATTTTCAACAAGTTCCAAAATTCTAGAGATAGATGATTCACTAAATAATTTTGTAACTCTAATAGTTAGCAGCCCGGATTGATTTATCATTCCGGCTAAGACAATATCTTTTTCTTTTACTTTTCTTGGAACGCTTTCGCCGGTTAATGCGGACGTATCAACAAAAGAATTACCTTCTAATATTTCTCCATCCAAAGGAATTTTTTCACCGGCTTTAACTAAAATATATTCGCCAACTTTTACGCTCTCCGGCGAGACTCGTTTTACTTCGCCATCGTTTTTTAAATTAGCATAATCCGGTTTTATTTCTAACAATGCTTTAATCGATTTACGTGAACGATTGACGGCAATATTCTGGAACAATTCTCCAACAACATAAAACAACATTACCGTTACAGCTTCCGGTATTGCATCAATCAGTATCGCGCCGCTTGTTGCTATCGTCATAAGGAAATGTTCGTTAAAGACCTGTCCTTTAACAATATTTTTTACAGCGCTAACAATAACTTTCCATCCGCTTAGTAGATAAGCTGTTAAGAATATTAGGTATTCGAGAGCGCGATAAGGAGTGTTATGAATATCTTTTTCAAAGATGAGTCCCGCCCCAAGAAGTAACACCGTTAAAACAATCTTAACAATTGCAGTTTTATTTTCTCTCCAAAGCGACAAATCAATTCCATTTTGGGAAGAAAGTATTTTCTTATCTTCCTCTTCAATCAGTTCCACCTCCGGCTCTATATCTTTGATTTTCTTTTTCACAGATTCAATGTTGTCTGTATCTATAAGCAGCGAAGAGTTAGCAAAATTCAGCGAGCAAGATTTCACTCCTTCCAACTTCGAAAGTCCGTCTTCTATTTTCGCTGCACATGATGCGCAGTCTATATTTTTTAGTTGATATTTTTTCATAATTCGTCCTATAATTTTTTTGTTTATTCTTCGATATGTTCTTTCAACTGATTTACTAAATTTTTAATGTGTTCATCATCTATACTATAATAAACCATTTTACCTTCTTTGCGGTATTTTATGAGCCGGAAATTTCTCAGCAGTCTTAATTGATGTGATACTGCGGAAACAGAATTTTCAGAAACTGCAGAGAGGTCGCAGACACACAACTCATTTTCTATCAAGGCAAGAATTATTTTCAACCTGGTTGGCTCACCGAGCAGCTTGAATGTTTCAGCCATACTAAAAATATTTTCTTTCCCCGGTAAATTAGCTTGGGTACTTTTTACTTTTACTTTATCTATTATATCTACTTTGCAAACCGGGGCTGATTTGTTTTTCATTTTGCATTAAATAAATATTTGAACAAATGTTCAAATAAACATAAAAAAATTTTCTCATTCCTCAAATGTTAATCAAACCGTTATTAAAGATTTCGTTTTTTCTGATAAGAAAATATTTTATTGAAATTCCACAAGACTATTGTAATCGTCAATACAGATAGCTGCGCAATTGTTGTCTCGAATGTCGGATAAAATCCTATCGTAGGGAAATTTAATTCTATCGGTATTTGAGTTATGCTTGCATATCCGCTTTCCTGGAATGCGTGGATGCCTTTTCCCGCCAGAACAATTGAGAGTATTACAATGGTAACAGCGGAATATTTAAATAATTTCATAATAGGTAATTTCACAGCAAACTTTAAAACAAGCCACGCCAATAACAAAACGAGTATCAAAGAAAATATAGCACCTAAATAAATTCCGCTTTTGCTGCTTTGGTCAATTTGCAATTCAACTGCCGAAAGGAAAATAGCTGATTCAAATGCCTCTCTAAAAACAACCACAAAAGAAATTACTGCCAGCCCAATCATATTTTTGCTGCTTACTAACTTTATAATTTTATGCTCAACAAATTCCTTCCACTTTTTTGCTTCTGTTTTGCTGTGCAGCCAGAAACCAACATACAATAATAAAATTACGGCGAATAATGAACCTATGCCTTCCAATAATTCTCTGCTTTGAGCGTTGAATGATACAATTAAGCTTACAAACAATATGCTCAGTATTCCAATAATCAAAGCTAATATCCATCCGGCGTGCACCCATTTTACTGCTTTAGATTCATTTATTGATTTTAAGACGCCGAGGATTGTAATTATTATAAGAAATGCTTCAATGCCTTCTCTAAGAATAATTGAAGCGGCAAATAAAAATGCAAATCCAAACGTGTAATTTTTATTTTTCATTGCAGAATCGGCATCGCTTATTAATGACTTTGCTTTTGTGATATCAACTTTAATTGTTTCTAAAGGTTTACGGTTTTTAATATCCATTCTCAACCGTAACATTACTGCTTCTAAATCATCCTTAAGTTCGGAATTAATTGATTGAAGCTGCTGTTCAAAAGGTTCTATCCCTTCCAGATATGAAGATAACGCTTTCTCGTTTGCTTTATCATATTCATTCTTTTGATAATAATTCAGAACATCATCTAAATACGTTAACACAATATTTATGGAAAGATTTTTATCTGATTGGGCGCTATGTAAACGCAGAGCTGCCAGATTGAGCGTGTCAGCTTTATTATTTTCCCCCATCTTTTGCAGCAATAATTTATCGGATAAAGTTGATATTTCTTCCAAAGAAGTTTTAGATAAAGCTTCCCCGAATAATTTATTTAATGAGTCATCACTTATTTTATATTTGTTTTGATAGCGCAGCTCGCTTACATAAAACGCCGCATCCCAAACTTCTTTGTCGGAAAGCTGATTCAATGGAACCATAGCAGTTCCGCTTATTCCTAATCTTATTGCATTATAGATTTGGAAGGGAGAAAGATTATTCATCAATGTATCATTTAAGAAATTTGCCGGCTTAGGGTTTAAAAGCTTTCCAGCTATTCCTTCTCCATCTCCATTTTCGCCGTGGCAAGTGGCGCAATTATTCTGGAATACATTTTCACCGTTTTGAATATCCGGCCAATTTGATGGAGAAACTTCTATCAGATTTAATTTTAATATTGCCGATTTAATTTTGACTGCGCTTCTAAAAACTTCTTCATTATTACTCTTATCTTCAATTAAGGATTTTAACTTTTCCAGTTCACCGGATATTTCAATTTTTTCTTTAGAATTAATTTTTACATCGGAATTATTAAATAATGCTATCGCCCTATTAATAAATTCATTCATTTCCGCATACTCACTAGCATTTACAACCTTGCCATCTTTTACGGCATTATAATAATCTGTGCCGATGTAATCGAGCAAGCTTATAAATGTTCTTATATCTTTTTCTTGTGTCGAATTACTATCTCCTGCAATAAGCTCACTTATTGATATAATATTCAGAACAATAAAAAGAATTAAAGATTTACTTTTCATAATTACCTGCACATTAGTTAACGCAAATGGTTATATTTATTTTTTTAATGACTAAAGGATTTTGATAATGCGACAAATGTCAATCACCATAAGTTGGTATTTTCAATACCCAATCTTGTTAAGCTCTTTCATCAAACCACCAATACGGGAATAGAAAGATTGTGTCGCACTTTTGTAATTGTTGTGCCAAAGATTATATCTTTAATTCCACTATGTCTGTGTCCGCCCATTACAAGTAGTTCAATCTTAGTTTCACGAGACAAGCGAATGATTTCCGTAGGAACACGACCAAAACCTAAAATCGGATGGACTTCCAATCCTGATTCAGCCAACTGCTTTCCTATTGTTTCAAGATGCGGCTTATCGTCTCTTGCTTCTTCATCATAAGCCCCACTGCC
>JAJYXU010000044.1 GCA_021801605.1 Bacteroidota bacterium | reverse complement strand
ATCGGCGAACCGGGGGTTGGTAAAACGGCAATTGCAGAAGGGATTGCTCACAGAATTATCAGCGGCGATGTTCCCGAAACATTGAAGACAAAAAGAATTGTTGCACTTGATATGGGCGCTCTTGTTGCCGGAACACAATTCCGCGGACAATTTGAAGAACGTGTGAAGGCAGTGGTCAAAGAGGTTCAAGAATCAGCAGGTGAAATAATTTTATTTATTGATGAGCTTCATCTGCTCGTCGGCGCCGGAAGAGCAGAGGGCTCCATGGATGCGGCAAACATTTTAAAACCTGCACTTGCGCGTGGAGAACTTCATGCTATCGGTGCAACTACTCTTGATGAATTCAGAAAATATATTGAAAAAGATGCCGCGCTCGAAAGAAGATTTCAGCCGGTACTTGTTGTTGAACCAAATGAAGAGGATTCAATTTCTATTTTACGTGGACTTAAAGAACGGTACGAAGTTCATCATGGTGTACGAATTACAGACGGCGCAATTGTGGCGGCAGTGCAATTATCTAACCGTTATATAACAGATCGTTTTCTTCCCGACAAGGCAATTGATCTGATTGACGAATCCGCATCCAAGCTGAGAATCGAAATTGATTCTATGCCCGAAGAACTTGACGCAATAGAAAGAAAGATTAAACAACTTGAAATTGAAAGAGAAGCATTGAAGCGTGAGAAAGATTCCGACTCGGCATTACGGCTTGGTGAACTTCAAAAAGAATTAAGCGAACTTGAAGAAGAGCGAAATAGATTGAAGAGTCATTGGCAGCTTGAAAGAGAAAAGATTCAAAAAATTAGATCGATGAAAAGCGATATCGAACGCGCAAAATCTGATGCCGAACGATTTGAGCGTGAAGGAAATCTTGGTAAAGTTGCAGAAATACGTTACGGCGTGATAAATGATCTTGAGCGTAAGATGAAAAAAGAATCGGAAGACCTTAACGCGATTCAAAAAAACAATAAAATGCTGAAGGAAGAAGTTGATGCCGAAGATGTTGCCGAAGTAGTTGCCAAATGGACAGGCATTCCTGTTAACCGAATGCTTGAGAGTGAACGGCATAAACTTCTGCGACTCGAAGAAGAGCTTCACAAAAGAGTGATCGGGCAGGACGATGCAGTTGCCGCCGTTGCCAACGCAATCAGAAGATCACGCGCGGGATTACAAGACGCACATCGTCCCATCGGCTCATTTATTTTTATTGGTACAACGGGGGTCGGGAAGACCGAACTTGCGCGGGCGCTTGCAGAATTTTTATTCAATGACGAACACGCGATGATACGGATTGATATGAGCGAGTATATGGAAAAGTTTTCTGTGTCTCGACTTATTGGCGCGCCTCCCGGATATGTTGGATATGATGAAGGCGGACAACTTACAGAAGCCGTAAGGAGAAGACCATATTCAGTTGTGCTGCTCGATGAAATTGAAAAAGCGCATCCGGATGTTTTTAATATCTTACTTCAGGTTCTTGATGACGGACGTTTAACGGATAATCAAGGAAGAACGGTTGATTTCAAAAATACAATTATCATAATGACTTCGAACCTCGGCTCATATTTAATTCAAGATAAATTAATGACGATTGATGAGAACAATTTTGAAAACATAATGGGTGAATTGCGTGTTAGTCTAACTCAATTGCTTCGACAAACAATTCGTCCGGAATTTTTAAATCGTATTGATGAGGTGGTTCTCTTTAAACCTTTGCTTAAAAGTGAACTGAAACAAATCATCAACATTCAGCTTCAGAGAGTGGGAAAGATGCTCGAAGAAAAAAATATTGGATTTGAAATTGACGAAGACTCAATTGATTTTTTGCTTCAGCATGGTTATGATGCAACATACGGCGCTCGTCCATTGAAACGGACGATTCAAAAATTTATTATCAATCCTCTTTCCGCTGAATTACTTATGAATAAATATGAATCGGGGGATACGATTGTTGTAAGCTACCCGGGTGCGGGTAAACTGGAGTTCTACAAAAGATAGATATAGGGCACTTCTAAAAACTATTTTTAAAATAAATAGAACGCAGATAACACAGATTAAACTGATTTACGCAGATTTAATCCGTGAAGATCAGCACAATCCGCGTCATCCGCGTTCTATCAAAGGTTAACCTGACAGCATTGGGGGTATCTGATTGAAGCCGCTTATAAATCCCTCTGGGAACAGATAAAGATTGAAGGAAAGCAGATACAATACTGGATAGAGAAGACGTACAAATTCAATTGATAAGAAAGTCATTAACACTTTTTAACATTTTTTCTTCTCACATCAAATCAAACTTTTCTATTTTCCACTCCGTTAAATTTCTAATTGTGGTGGCTAATGCAACTTTTTTCCTTTCTTCTTCCGAATTTGAAAAAAATATTTTTTCTTCTTTCCTTCTTTTCTTCTTTGCTTCTTCTTTCCGCACAAACAAAAATTTCGCAAGCTGTCCGCGTTACATCCGCTCCAAAGATAGACGGAGTGCTTGATGATACGGTTTGGCAGAATGCAATTCCAATAAAGGATTTCACACAGCAGGAGCCGATTGCCAGCTCACAGCCCTCTCTTCAAACCGAAGTGAGAATTATCTATAACAACGAATATTTTTACATCGGTGTTATGTGTTACGATAACGAACCGGATAAAATTATTGCACGTGAATTAAAGTGGGATGGAAGAATAGGCAGCGATGACAACGTCAAGCTACTGTTGGATACATTTAATGATAACCGCTCTGCATATTGGTTTGGAACAAATCCGCTTGGCGCGCAAGACGATGCTCTTCTTACCGGTTTCGAAATGAAAGACTTTAATGAAGCTTGGAATGCTGTATGGGATGTTGAATGTAAAATTCTTAACAATGGCTGGAGTGCCGAATTTCGCTTTCCATTTTCTACGTTCAAGTTTTACAATAAAGAGAAACAAGTTTGGGGTTTCAATATCGAGCGCGTTATTCGCAGAAAAAACGAAACTGTGCTTTGGACTTCCATTGGACAAAATTTGGGTTTGATTAAAATTGCAGAGGCGGGCGATCTGGTGGGAATAGAAAATGTTCAGCGCGGAAATCCAATTTATCTTAAACCATATTTTACCGCCGGAGCGCAATTCATTAACGGTGATAAAAAATATATTCACGAGCCGGGGCTTGATGTAAAATACGGAGTAACAGAAACTCTTTCTCTCGATGCAACTGTTAATACCGATTTTGCCCAGGTCGAAAGCGACCGCGCAAGAATTAATCTTTCTCGCTTTCCTTTATTCTTTCCCGAGAAGAGAGAATTCTTTTTGGAAGGAATGAAAACTTTCGATTTTAATTTGGGAGGTCGCGATAATCTTTTTTACAGCAGAAGAATCGGCATAAGCGGCGGATTACAAATTCCAATAATTGCCGGGGCTAAACTTGTTGGTAGGATTGGTGATTTTGAAATCGGCGCAATCAATATGCAGACGGCAACAAAGGATGGAGAGCAGGCGGCAAATTATTCAGTAGCCCGCGCTAAGTATGATCTCTTTGGCTCATCATCAATCGGGTTTCTCTTTACAAATAAGCTTTCGAGCAAGGGTTACAACAGCGGTATTGGAACGGATATGAATTTTGCATTCAATGATTTTCTTGGTGATCAAAATTTAATTGTTCATGCCGGCATTGCAAAAACAGATGAAAAGGATGGTGCAAAAAATTCTTGGGCTGGTAATTTCTTTGTTGATTTTCCAAACGACTTAATTGATACATATCTCGGTTACAGATTTATTCAAGGGGGTTTTAACCCGGCGATGGGTTTTGTTTCAAGAAAGAGTTTCCAACAGTTGATATATAACTTACGATTTTCGCCGCGGATTAATCAGTACGGTATAAAGAAAGTTGAATTCAAAGTTTTTGAATCAAGCATGTATTACGATAACAACGGCAATCTCCAATCAGCTCAGTTTACAATAAGTCCTATTGGAATTGAAACCGAGAGCGGAGATCAATTGGGTTTCGGCATTCATAGAACATTCGATAAACCTGTTGAAGATTTTGAAATATTTAACGGTACTCAAATATTTGCGGGAAATTACTGGTACACTACTTACGGCGCATCACTTAGAACATCGTCTTCAAGAAATATCTACGGAGAAATAAACTATAACCGGGGCGGTTATTACAACGGTACGAGAAAAACTTTTTCTTCAAGTCTTGCCCTGGTTGCCAACCAGCACCTCACAGTTTCCGGCGATTATTCTTTCAATCAAATTAATATAAACAACAGCCGGCTCAACACGCACGAGATCGGTTCGCGGCTGACTTATAGTTTTTCAACTAAACTCGCATCTTCAATCTTTACGCAGTGGAACAACGAAGACAACGAAGTGAACATAAACTACCGCGTCAACTGGAAACCGAAAGTTGGAAGTGATTTTTATCTTGTTATCAACCAGCTTCTTTCAACCGGGGATAAAATTCAATCTAAAGATTTTGCAATACTTGCAAAGTTTGTGTGGATGATTATTATTTAGTTGTTGGTGATTAGTTTTTGGTTATTGTTCTTTTCGTGATCTTGCTCGTGATCTTGATCTTATATTGGTTTACCACCGATTTCTAAAGAGATAATAAACCTCCTCGCCGCTCCGAAGTCCTATGAACGAAATTCATTATTCGATAATCTCTTTTTATCTTTGTTCAGTAAATAATTTTCTCAGAAGGCGATGCCTAATAAATTAGAATTACTTTCTCCCGCAAAAGATTTGGAATGCGGAATTACCGCAATTAATTGCGGCGCAGATGCGATTTACATCGGCGCACCCAATTTCGGCGCACGTGCCGCTGCGGGTAATTCGATTAATGATATTTCAAAACTGGTAAAGCACGCACATAAATTTTGGGCAAAGGTTTACGTAACGGTCAATACGATAATTTATGATAACGAGCTCGAAGAAGTCCGCTACTTAATTTCCAAACTTTACAACATAGGCGTTGATGCAATTATTTTTCAAGACATGGCGCTGCTTAAAATGGAAATTCCGCCCATTCAGCTTTATGCTTCTACACAAACGCACAATTATGAATTAGACAGAATCAAACTTCTCGATGAGATTGGAATCAAAAGAATAATTCTTGCGCGCGAGTTATCGCTCGATCAGATAAAGGAAATTCGTAAATCTGTAAATGCCGAACTTGAATTTTTTATTCACGGGGCTCTCTGTGTTTGCTTGAGCGGACAATGTTATATGAGTCACGCAATAACCGGAAGAAGCGCAAACCGCGGCGAGTGCGCGCAACCGTGCAGGATGGAATACACTCTAATTGATAGAACCGGAAAAGTGATTGTTAAGGATAAACATTTATTGTCTCTCCGCGATCTTGATCTTTCCGCGTATTTAAATGATTTGATAGAAGCGGGAATTACTTCATTTAAGATTGAGGGACGCCTAAAAGATATTGGTTATGTAAAAAACATCACTGCATACTACCGGCATAAACTTGATGCAATCATTGAGAACAATTCTTCATTTGAAAAATCTTCTTCCGGTTATTCAATAATTCCATTCGTGCCGGATCCGGAACGGACATTCAATCGTGGATACACTTCATATTTCATTGATGGTAAAGATGAAAACATCTCTTCTGTCGATTCACCAAAATCAAAAGGAAAATATTTGGGAGTTGTCTCCAGCGTTGACAAGAGAGGTTTTACAATTGATACGCACGAGACAATCATAACCGGTGATGGAATATGTTTCTTTGACGAAGAGGGCGAACTGGTAGGAATGAGTGTTAATCGAGTTGATGGTGATACAATACTCACAACAGAAACAAAAGGAATTAAAGTTGGATCTGCTGTTTACCGCAATTACGATCGCGCTTTCGAAGTTGAATTGAAAAAAGAATGTGAAAGAAAGATCCGCGTTAATATTTCAGTTGACGAAACTAAAACCGGTTTGCGCGTTACTGCTGTTGATGAATCCGGAGTTACGATTGTTAAAAACTTCGATACAGAAAAGACAATTGCGGAGAGCGGAATGAAAGCAACGGAGACTTTTAAAAAACAGTTCTTAAAATCCGGTGAATCAATCTTCGATGTTGTAGACATTAAGATAAATTTCAAACAACCGCTTTTCTTCCCGGTAAAGGACATTAATGATTTACGGCGTACCGTTTTGGAATTGCTTGAGAAGGAAAGAACGGCTAAATACAAGAGAGAAAAGTTCGAAGCGCGGAGTTCAAAATTCAAAAAAGTAGAAAAGAAACTTGATTACAAAATGAATGTGGTTAACAAACTTTCTGAGAAATTTTATAAAGAACTCGGCGCCGAAGAGATAGAAGAAGGGTTTGAATTGCAAAAAGATTTCTCCGGTAAAACATTAATGACATGCAAATACTGCATTAAAGATGAGCTGGGTTACTGTCCTCACAACACTGATGAAAAACTTGACGAGCCGTTCTATCTATCCAACGGCGGAAAGAAATACAAGCTCGTTTTCAACTGCAAAGATTGTAAAATGGAAATTGTCCATGAATAGGATTGCAATCCAGTAATTCTTTTAATATTTTTTTTACGAAATAATTTTATTGTATTCAGTTAGATCAAGTTCGTTACATGATTTGCGCTTTGACTATAGAGTTCCGGCTCTGAGCAAAATGTTTGAAGTTTTTGATCGGTCGTAATTGTCTCCGTTATCACTTCTTGTCCTTAACGATATTCTATGTTATAGTTTTTTGAATAGATCGCAACTAAGTAAGGGAGGAGGTAATGAAAAAAATATCATCCTATCCATCGTCACATTATTCGTAATCCACACCGCAGCGAATGCACAAATTGAAAAAATTAAGCTTGCGGGAAGACACACAATTTTTGTAGAAAGCGGATTCAAAACAAATTCAAACACATCTGTTACAACTAACATGTCCGGTGTAGAAGTTAAGACAGGTTTTATCGGAAGTATAAACTATGGTTATTGGTTAGACGGAGAATGGTCTTTAACTTTTAGCGCGGGCGTTTTCGGTGCCGGAACATTTGTTAAATATAATAACGTTGAGACTAATGCAATAATACCGGTTTTATTTGGAATGCGATATTACCCCGAAAAACTTTCTTTAGGGTCTGTGGGAAGAGTTTATGCCGGATTAGCGTTAGGACAATATATGGGAAGCGGAACAAAGACAAAGACACCATTAGCAACCGAAACATTTACTGAATCGGTTTTCGGAGGACAGGCGTCTATCGGATGCGATCTTTTTGTTGTATCGTGGTTTAAATTCGGACCGAAATTATCATATTACTTTTTAAGCGATTTCAAAGAGATAATTGGTGCAGAGAAAAATTTAAGCGGCACTGGATTTTCGATTGATTTTGGTTTTGTTCTTTAGAAGAGTCGAAGCGTAATTGCGGTAATTTTACCCGATGTTTCTATTCGCAGCTCAACCTCTTCGTTGCTAATTACAGATCCGGAGATTTGTAATTTATTTTCAAACGAAGATGGTTTTGCAATTTGAACATTGACTGCAATCATTGCCCCGCCCGGCACCCCCGCCCTCGACCATCCCGTTCTCTTTCTTTGAAAAAAATCTCGGAATTATTAGAAAGCCCAAA
>JAJYXU010000150.1 GCA_021801605.1 Bacteroidota bacterium | reverse complement strand
GTAAGCAAGTAACCTCCCGAAAATATCGAATGCTCTCCCATCGAAAGTGAGTTTTAAAGTTTTGTGTTCGATTAAGGATTTAGTTTTCTGTGCTGCTTGATTTGAAAATGGTTCCGGTTGTTTATTTATTCTTCTGTCTCGGTTGTTGTAGGCAGCAGCTGTGAATAATTAAGGCAGATAAGTCTTATAAAATTTTGGTGATCAAGCACTTCAATCCAATTTAACTCCCTTCCTTTTTAATTGAATTGATTTTAACAATTCTTGTTGCGCTTCTTTTTCTTTTCCTTGAAGTTTTAAGACCTCAGACTTTAGCGCTGGAATGATGTAATTGTTTTGAGAGATGTTTTCCGCCGCAGCAAATAATTTTAATGATTCGTCAAACTCTTTTTTGACTCCGTAAGCATAAGCTAAATAAGAAATAGCGGCTGCGTCAGAAGGATGAGCTAAAACAAATTTTTTTAATTGAGTAATTGCTTCATCCGGTTTTTGGGATTTGATCGTCAAGTACAACCTCTGGAGTTCAATAGTTTCTGATTTCTGATTAAGATTCTCACATTTTGTTAAGAAAACTTCCGCATCAGAAAAATTATTTTCCTCAATGCAAATCCTTGCTAACAAGATTAAGGGATCACAATACAACGAATCAAATTCTGATGCTTTAAGAGCATGACTTTTGGCTGTATCGTACATGTCTCGGGAATATTCCAGCAGAGCAAGCTTAAAATAACGCGCGGCGTTCTTCTGCGGTTGGTAAACATTGGGCAGCGGTTTTGCTTTCTCTTTTTTCTCTTCAAATTCATTTTCAATTATCAAAAATAGATTTTGTGTTTCCATTAAAGGTACACCCATTACCTTTAGTTTGATCTTGAAATCGGAAGAGATCAAAAAGGTTGTCGGCAGAGCAATTACGTGATAAAGACTGAATATTTTTAAGTCTTCATCAAGCAAAATTGGAAAGCTGATTTTCTTATTCCCTAATAGCTCGATTAAAGTATCTTTTTGCCCGTCTGTTTGTTTTTGCCGCTCGGAACAAACACCGATTATGCTTAATCCTTTCTCCTTATATTGGTCGTAATATTTTTGCAGTTTGACCAGAAGATTTATTGAATCAATTTCCCAGGAAGACCAGAAAACGAGAGCAGTAATTTTTGAAGAAAGAGGCTTTTCAAAACTTATTTTATTCCCTTGCAAATCGCTTAGGGTAAAAGGATGGGCAAGCGTGTCCTGGCCGGTATTGCCTTTAGCAGAGTTAATAAAAAAGATAAAGAGGAAGATGGTTGTTAAAATTTTAATTTTATTCATTACTGTTTTAGTCTATTGCCTTGTTGTGATATCGGATCTTTTGTACTCCTTTGTCGCATGGCAGCCCGGCGAACACTTCCCGCCGTCGCTCGTCTTCTCAAAGTATATTGGTAATTCCCATTTCCCAAACGGTACAGATTCCCTTATGTGACGCTCTTTTTGGCTGGCGTGCGTTTCGTGGCAGGTTCTGCAAGTTCTGCCTTTTACTTTCTTGTTTACATGTAAGAAATGTAAATTCTGATCGCCGTTTCTAAATCCGGTCAGCGTTGTTGTCTTCGGCTCCAATACTAAAGTTGGCTGATGGCATTTGAAACATAGCTCGTACTGCTCGGTTGAAAATGATGAATAGAACTCTCTCGGATAAACCCACCGCAGCAGTCTGAAATCTGTTTTGCCACCGTGAGGGTTATGGCAGCCGGAACAGTCTTTTTCGCGGATAGGTCCGTGCCAATTTTTATTTATTTCAAACAGATTTTTCATATTCGTTATTGAAGGGTTTTTAGAAGTCAACTTGTTATCATGGCATGACAAACATAAGCTCATGGGCTCTTGGTTAAGCAGTTTAGGCATTTGTGAGAGATGAGGACTATGACAGTTCGCACATTTTTTATCTTCTTCTACTGCTTTATGTTTTCCAATAGCATTTGTTACTTGCTGCTTTATATTATCGTGACACGTGAAGCATTGAGCTTGTATCTCTTTCGCAAGCATAAACTCATTATCGCTGCCGTGCACATCATGACATGACAAACATTTTTCGGCTGCAGGTTTATGAATTACTTTTGCATCTGCAAATTCGCTTTCAAGATCAGAGTGGCATGTAAAGCATAGTTTGTTTCCATTTTGCACAAGCAATTTTTCATTATCGCTTGTGTGTGGCTGATGACAAATAGTGCAATCACCATCCATAACCGGCGGATGTCCATTTTTTTTATCTGGATTAATTTTATGACACGATAAACAGAGTTCCGATAATTTCCCTTTCCTTAGGAAAAATTGTTGATTAGAACCGTGCGGATTATGGCACGCAACACAATTTCCTTTTTGAAGAGGTCCATGAATTACTCTTTTCATTTCCAACGGTTCATGACAATTACTGCAAATCTCGGATGAATTTTTAATTTCTATAAACTTATGCTTTTCGTTCGGAACAAGCTGATGACAAGTTTGACAATCTTTAACTGCAAATGGTCCATGGATAAATTTTACGCTGCTCGTTGATACATGACATTTGTCGGTTACACATGATTCTTTACTTTTTCCTTGAGAATATACAAGTCCATTCATCATTGCGAGGGTAATCAAGAGTAAGAATATTTTTTTCATTATCATTCCTTGAATTTTGACAATTGTTTTCTCTTTAATTTTTGGTTACTAATTTTTTTCTTTCCGGAAAAATAGTTGATTATATTTTTTGCGAACTGCTCATTATTCGCCTGAGATAAAAATGAATTGTTGAAAATTGCATCGTCGCTAATCACAAGCAGTTTGCCTTTACCTATTTCTGCTAAGGCAGCTATTCCAAATGATTGAGCGGCGTCAGTAAGTTCGTAGCGGTTATTTTGATTAAGATCTGCATACGCTTTTGCAGAAGTTGAAGCGAGTAATTTTGCGTATCGCCCTTCGGCATTTAATCCCCAGCTTCCGTACACTGAAATGTTTTTTACTTTGTCAAAAAGCGGATGCTGCTGAAATTTATTTACAAGAAAATCTGAGCCGTTCGTATTTAGAAATAATTCCTTTGCCCTCTCATGCACTACAAAGTTTGAAACCACAATTCCAAAAAGCTCGGTTAAGCGGGCAACCGGCGATGAGATATGCAAGAGAATTAATACATTTCCACCTTTATGGATGTAATCGGATATTGTACGAATTTCAGAATTACTAAATTCTTTCATTGCGCCATTCACAACAAATACATTTACTCTCTTCAATAATTCTGTTTTCACGGAACCTGTTGATGAGCGAACGCCATAACCATTATTCCTAAAAAGCGAAGCCATGCGGAAATGATCTAACGGTGATGAGTTAGTTGGTAAGAATAATTCTCCATGTGAAAGATCAAAGAGTACAACTTTTTTTTCGCCGGCAGCTAATTGAATAGAAATCAACGCTGACAAAATAATTGCTATACTTAATTTATTCATACTAACTCCATTTGTTTGAATGGTGTGGAAACGGAATGCGGCATTTGACGACCTTTCATGTACTTTTGCAAAAATGAATTCTGCATCATCAAACGTGTAGCCCGTAAAAGATAATCGCGGCGAAAATCATTTGGGTCGTTCGCAAATTGAGGAGCTTTCCATTTATAGAACTCTTTGTAGCAATTAATAATCGAATCGTTCACTTCAGTAAGCGTCATTGCTTCCGGCTCTATGATCGGTGTGATGAGATTGTATTTTGAATAATCATACTCGCGAATGTAATTCTTCAAATCACTGTAGAGATCGGCATATGGCCATGGTGTTATAGCAAGAAAGTGTCCGTAATCCGGATTGTAATGTTTAGCAAGTTCAAGTGTTGTTGCAATCGTTTCATGTGTTTCATCCGGCATTCCAAGGACAAAGGAACACTCTGAAATCATTCCGTTGGCAGCAATCAACCGCAGCGCTTCTTGCGATTCTTCACATTTAATATTTTTTTTAAAAATATCCAGCGATGTTTGATTCGTAGCTTCTACGCCGACATATATATGCAGAATTTTTGCTTTTCTGTATTTCCATAAAATATCTCTATCCCGTAAAATATCTTCTACGCGTGTTTCAAGAAGCAAAGAAATATCCATTTCCTTGTCAATAAGCAGATCTAATATTTTTTCCCATCTCTCGCGGTTCTTAGTTGGATATTCATCCGAGATCATTACAACGTTCACGCCATATTTTAAATTAAGTTCTTCTACCTGATGAATAAATTTCTCGGGCGATAACTCACGATAGCTTCTATTCCAAAACTTCTGCTGGGAACAGAAAATACAATCATGGGGGCAGCCACGCGAAGAATTGATGATTCCCATTCGTGATTTTGGTATTACAAAAAATTTATAGAGACTCCAATCAAGAAGATCCCACGCGGGGTCTAATGAATCTAAATCATCAACAAAATTTCTGCCGGGTGTTACGGTTATAGAAGTTCCATCGCGGAATACTATTCCGGATATAGATTTTAAGTTATCGCCGTTTTTAAGTGCGTTGAATAACTCAGGCAAAGTAACTTCACCTTCTCCCCGTACAATAAAATCTATTTTATCAGAATGTGAGTTAAATAATTCTTTGTACTCAAAAGTGGGATGAACATTTCCTAATACCGAAATTGCGTTGGGATGTTCGTCTTTGGAAATTTTCAGCATTTCCAATGAAGCTACTATACTTGCTGTAATAGATGAAACTCCTAACACATCATAATTTTTATCTTTTAGAAAACAACGAACGTCTTCCAAAGAATGCTGCAGAGACATGCTATCATAAATTTCCACATTATAACCATGTTTACGGAGTTCACCTGCTATATATACAAGACCAAGCGGAGGCCAAATACCGGCTGATTCTAAAACTCCGGCATGATAGGGAGGTGTTGCAAGTATTATGTTTTTTATTTTCTTCATCATTTTCGTTTCATGAAACAAAATATTGACTGTGTAGAGATTTAGCTGCAAACGGAAGAATGAAAATTGTGAATAGAGACATTACGAAACACACTACTAAAGCCACCGCAGATTTTTTCCCTCTCCATTTCCAGAATAGTCTGAGATGAGCGTATATACCGTACATCAACCACGTGATTAGCGACCACGTTTCAATCGGATCCCAGCCCCAGTAGCGTCCCCAACTTGCTTCCGCCCATATTGAACCGGCAGCAATATTTATTGTCCAAAAAACAAATCCAAAACCGGCAAACTTATAACTGTATTCATCTAAAAGTTCAAGCGATGGAAATTTTGAAAATATTGGTTTCGTCTCTTTTTTTTCTTTCAATAGAAAAAGAACCGCTGCACCAAAAGAAATAATTATTGCCCCAGCCGCAAGTTTTGCAAAAGTTACGTGCATCACTAACCATATACTTCGAAGAGACGGAGGAAGATTATGCATTTCCGGATTTCTAAAAAGTGCAACGGCTATCATCAAAAATACTATTGGCAATATTATTGTTCCTGCAGCACGGATTTTTTCCCATTTCAAACTGAATATCAAAAACATGATTGCAATGACCCATGCATCCGAACTTAAAACTTCATAACGGGACATATATGGTCCATGACTCTGCTCAATCCAACGCACGAGAAGCGCGATTGAATGCGGTATCAAACCGATTACCGTTAATAAAAAAGCATGGCGGATAACCTTGCCATTCTTAAAAAATAAACTGTAAGTAAAGATCACACTTGCGGCAATATATACCGCTACTGCAATCCAATGAAGTACAACTTCATATTTCAACCAATTCAGACTGGACATTTGTAAAACTCTCTTTTAAATAAATTGACTCGATGTAACTTCTAAATTCTTCCTCAAATTGTTGAGGTTCTCTTACTGCCTTTCCGCCTAAACTGAGCCTAAGAGTATTTTCATTTTTCTCGACGGCAAAATAAATTTCACGCATAGGGAAAACGTAAATTGAAATAAGTCCTAAGACAATTAATCCAAATCCTAAAAAGATAAAAATGACAGATTGATTTTCAGTTAAAATCAAACCGCTCCAATGACGGATATCTACAAAAGTTAATTTTTGATCTCCAAGCTGAATTGATTCTCCGGGTTTTATGGTTCCGTTAAATTGTGTTATCCCTTTCTCTTCAACAATTAAGCGCAAAGAAGGTTGATTGAGTGAGAATGAACTGCCATTAATATCGGGCGAAAACTCCATCTTAAAAATGTAATCTGTAGTTGGAAAATCAGAAATTCCGGTAAAAGGATTTCCTAATTTATCCGCGTGTTCCAACGAAAAATAAGTGGGAATATCTTTCCCGTTTTTATTTAGCAATAAACAAACCGTGTAGCCAAAAGATGTAGATTGATAAATATTTACGCCGCCAAATTTATAAGGATTATTTATGGAAAGTAAACCAGGCGTACGAGTCCCCGCTTGATTGCTTACTAATATGGAACTTTCAACAAACTTTAAATTTCCACCCGGATAATAATCCGGAGTGAGTTTTTCTAATGTAATATTAAAATTAGGAACAAAAGGAGAAGCGAAAATCCCGTTTTCTGTTGAAAGAAATTCTTCACTGTTGCCAAAAAAAGTATCTCTTTCCAAAATTTGAATAAAGCCGCGCTTTTCAAAAAGGAAAGTGTATAAAGCTGCTGCAACTATAATTAACATTCCAAGATGTAAGATGAAGCCGCCCCACTGCGAGAAACCATATTTTCTAAAGAGATACTTTCCTTGAGACAGATTTTTGAGAGAATATCCCCTTCCAGCCAATGTATCTAATACATTCTTAACGGAGTTGTCATCTTGAGAAATAAAGGAAAAATAATTCTTAAAAGATTTTTCAGAGAATCTCAAATTTTGTTTTGCAATTTTTTTTCTGGCGCTGGTAAATAAATTCCAAACAGAGAATGACATTGCAAGGAAAAGGAGAAATACAACCGCTATAAATATTTCGGAGCTGAACATTCTATCGAAATGAAGTTGTGATATTATCGGAGCTAACAACTGATGGCTTTCTTTCCAACCGTTAATAAACGACGGGCTCGAATCTGAAACCTGAGGTATATTGACGCCGATAAGAGAAAGCATTGCTATGAAAACAATAAGAATCAATCCGGTAGAACGCGAAAGTAAAATTTTCTTCATTTTATTTTTCATTTTTAATCTTAAAATTATTGATCATATCCGCCTTGATTCGAGTGTGTTGTACACCCGCTATTAGTTGAATAGCAATTTGCTTTACTATAACTATTTGGTCCTGCAGCCTTTTTGTAACCTCTGACAATAGCAACACTCACCGCACCATCAAGGTAGTTGTAAGGACTTGGATCAGTACTGTAAGCAATCAGTCTTGAACGTTTTGCACCGTGCGGAACAGCCGCATGGCACGCCACGCAAGGAACGCCGGAATAATATTTCCCGCCAATCGTAACAGACCTGTCATTATGTTCTCCATGAGCTTCACTAATAAATGTTGTACCGTTTTTTATAGGATGACATCCAACGCAAAACAGATCTGATGACCAATTGTTTGTATTATTTAAAAGGTCTTTTAAAGTCCATAAGGCACCGCTTGCATTGGCAGGCCAATACTTTGCATTTGGTTTGGAACTCGTTCCTTGTAACATAAATCTA
>JAJYXU010000037.1 GCA_021801605.1 Bacteroidota bacterium | reverse complement strand
CAAGTGCCATCTTCTCAATTTTTTGTTTTAGGTTGTCATCGAGAGGTGCAGGGCATCTTGGAACAGTATTTTTGTAATAGACGCTTTCCGGAGACCATTTTGCTTCATACGTAACAATTTTAGGAAACTCTTCTGGTAATCCGTCAAAGCGAATTTCTGAAATCGGTAAAATTTGATCACCGAGTATTGCAACGTTTAATTCGCGTCCGTCTATGTATTCTTCAATTAAAACTTCTTGATTGAAATTGGTGAAAAGGTATTCCAGTCTTTCTTTTAAAGAATCTAAATTATTTACTACCGATAATTCCGAAATACCAATACTTGCATCTTCGCGTGCAAGTTTTAAGATGACAGGAAATTTCAATAAGAAATTATTTTTCTCTGGGTATTGGTTCACATGCGCAATCATATGTTTTGGAGTTCTTACACCATGGGATTGCAGTATTTGTTTTGTCCTAGATTTGATGAGACAATTGCCGAGACTGATTGGACCATTCCCGGTATATGGAATTTCCATCAGATCAAAAAGACCGGCGACGTAACTTTCAAGGTTTGAATTTCCTTCGACCGATTCAACAAAATTAAAAATCAGGTCCGGTGAGTAATGAAGAATTTTCTTCATAGCAGATTTTATATCGCTGTTTACCGGAAGCGTTTCAACACTCATATATTTTTTTGAAAGAGATTTCTTAATCATAGTAATCTGTTTCAAAAATTCCCGTTCTGATAAATCAACATTGTCTTTATTATCGGCTACATTTTTACCAACATAGTTATCATAATAACGGATCGGTTCATTATAACAGATCAACACTTTTTGTTCAAGGTTCATAATAAATTATATCTCTTTGCTGCAATTAATAAAACTTTGTTAATCATCTCTTCATAAGAAAGACCATGCATACGCGCTGCTTTTGGAAAACATGAATTGTCTTTCGGATCCGGAAGTATTCCCGGCAAAGGATTGACTTCAATTATGTTTGGTTCGCCATCGGCATCGAGTCGGACGTCAACACGACTCCAGTCTTTGCAGCGCAGCACTTTGTAAGTTCTAAGTGCTATGTTTTCTATCTTTTCATATAGCGCCTTATCAATATTGGCAGGACAGCTAAAAATGTTTAAAGGATTCTCCCGTGTGTCGGCAATCCATTTAGCTTCATAAGAATAGATCGGTGCTAATTCTTTAGGAAGTTCATGCAGATTTATTTCCACAATCGGCAATACTTCTGTATCAGAGTTATTTCCAATCAATGCAACCGTAAACTCTCTTCCGGGTAAGTATTCTTCCACCAGGAAGGGTTGATTATAAATTTCAAGATTTGTTGAGAGTCTCTCGGTAAGTTCATTAATATTTTTAACGAGTGAAGAATTGAATATACCTTTGCTGGATCCTTCTGCTACAGGTTTAATCATCACCGGAAATTTCAAACTGAAATTTGCAATATCCTCTAAGGATTCAATCAATAAAAATTTTGCCGTAGGAATATTATGATACGACAAAACTTCTTTGGCGCGTGCTTTATCAAGACAAGTTGTAAGTGTCAATGGATCGGAACCGGTGTAAGGAATTTGCAGCATGTCCAGCATAGCCGGTATCTGTGCTTCGCGGCTAATACCGTTTGCACATTCAGCTACGTTGAAAACAATATCCGGTCGGGCATTTTTAAAACTTTCAAATGCATTTTCATTTGCTTCGATCATTGTTACATCGTGAAAAAGTTCTAGAGCATCTCTGAGTGCGTTCACTGTCTCGATTGTATCCCACTCTGCGTAAGTATCATTGAAAGTTTCTGATGATTTTTCGTGAGGAGAGAGAGGTGTTGTGTCGGAAAAATTTTTTTCTTCCGGTTTTACATTATATGTGAGAGCAACTTTTAACTTTTTATTTGGTAGATAAGAACTAATAACGCTTCCTTCCAAAATTTTCTAACAGAAATATAACCAATTAATTTTTTTTTGCAAGAAAATGTAAAAAATATTTTCGGTGAAAAATTTTTTTGGCACGATGAGTGAGGAGAGAAAATTTTTTTGGTTGATGAGTCGGGGGAGAATAATTTTTTTTAAAAACGGCTCAGGCGATCTGTGCAAGATTAATATGCTGGGAATAATTTTCTTGTAGAGTTTTTTTGATCAGCGAATTGTCCTGATAGATAAGTAGCGGATCATTCTCGATGATTTTAAAAGCTTCCTCGCGTGCAGCGAATAAAATTTTTGAGTCTTCAATTATGTTCGCATATTTCAATTCAGGCAGTCCGCTCTGCTGTATCCCAAAAATATTTCCGGGACCGCGGAGTTTCATATCTATTTCGGCAAGATCGAACCCGCTTGTGTATTTAACCATCGAGTTGAGGCGGATTACTGTTTTATTTTTTTCAATTTGTTCCGGAGAAAGAAAATCGAAATTGAAATTGAATTGATTCGATTTCACTGCGAGTTCATCTTTAGTAACAAGAATGCAGTATGCCTGCTTATCACTTCTTCCAACTCTACCGCGAAGTTGATGGAGTTGAGAAAGTCCGAAACGGAATGCGTTGTTAATTACAATAATGTTTGCATCGGGTATATCAATTCCAACCTCAATTACCGTGGTCGAAACGAGCACGTCATATTCTCTTGCGGCAAAATCGAACATTATCTTTTCTTTCTCTTTCCAATTCATTCTTCCGTGAATTAAACACAAGCGTAAATCTTTTAATTGACCGGAACTCAACTCCTCGAAATATTTTTGCGCGGCTTTAAGTTCGATCTTCTCCGATTCTTCCACGAGCGGATAAACTAAAAATGTTTGAAAGCCGTCTTTCGCTTTTGTTCTGATGAAGTCGTATATGTCCGGCAGTTTCTTCTCGCCCCGCAAAATTGTTTTGATCGGTTTTCTATTCTTCGGCATTTGATCTATAACCGAAACATCGAGATCGCCGTAAAGTGTCATTGTCAATGTCCGGGGAATCGGTGTAGCGGTCATTATAAGAACATCCGCTTGTAAACCTTTCTGAACGAGAGTTGAGCGCTGCATAACCCCAAAGCGGTGCTGTTCATCAATTATAACTAAACCAATTTTATTGAATTCAACATTTTCTTCAATCAACGCATGAGTGCCAATGATGATATTTGTTTTTCCGTCACGGATATTCCTTAAAGTTTCATCCCGCACAGATTTTTTTTGTCCGCCGATTAATTCATCTACTTTTAAACCGAGCGGCTCAACTAATTCAGAAATTCTTTTAAAGTGTTGGTCTGCTAAAATTTCTGTCGGTGCCATCAGGACAGCTTGAAAATTATTCTCTACAACGATCAGCATACTTATAAGGGCAACAATTGTCTTACCGCTGCCAACGTCGCCCTGAAGCAATCGGTTCATCGGTTTGCCGCTTTCCAAATCTTTTCTGATCTCGCTCAATACCTTTAATTGCGCTTCGGTCAATTCAAACGGAAGCGATTTCAAAAATTTCTTCAGCGGTTCCGGTTTTGTCTTAAAGGAAAAACTTTTTTTCTTCTCTTTGGTCAAATGCTTTCTCATTGCTATAAGACTTTCGAAATAGAACAACTCTTCGTACTTAAGACGATGCTTTGCGTCTTCAAGTGAAGGATAATCTTTTGGAGTATGCATGTTTTGCACTGTCGGAATAATTCCGAGAAGATTATTTTCTTTTAATATAAAATCGGGAAGAGACTCATCAAGCTGGGCGGAATATGTTTCAACGGCTTGGTTGATAATTCGGCGTAAACTTAGATCGCCAAGATTCGATTCGCGCAATTCTTTTTGTACACGGTAGAACGGAATAATTTTGCCCGTGTTTGAAAAATCTTTCGATTCTTTCTCAGCGAAGCGGTCAAAATCCGGATGGACGAGTTGAAGATGTCCGTACTTGGTTAATACCGGTTTGGCAGAAATTGCGAAGTGATCACCCGTGTGAAAAACATCCTTAAAAAATTTTGCACCTTGAAACCAGATGCAATCAAAAAATCCGGATGCGTCTTTCATTCTTACTTTAAAGACTTGTTTTCTATTATAGTAATGGATTTCCGTGTCAACTACTTCTCCTATGATCGTAACTTCTCCTTCATAACCATTGACTACATACTGAACTACTTTGACGCAGTTTAAGATTGTTGAGCGATCCAAATAGCGCGAGGGGAAGTAGAAGAGCAGATCTTGAATTGTTCTGATACCGATTTTTGAAAACGATTCAGCCCGTTTTGGTCCGACCGATTTTAAGTACTGAACCGACATTGAAAGATTTTCGGGCATGAATTAATAGAGTTTGTTTTGTCTGATGAGAAAGATAATTAAAAAATATGAAGGGAAGTAGAGACTTGATTAATGAGTTCTGATTTACTCGTCTTCAGCTTTCATATCGCGGGTCATTAATTCATATGTAGCTTTGGTTGGGTCTTTCTCTTCAAACAAAATTTTGTAAACAGCATTTGCTATAGGTGTTTCAATTTTGTGTTTGAGAGAAAGCTGATGTACCGACCTGCAGGTTTCAACACCTTCGGCAACCATCTGCATCTTCTTTAAAATATCTTTCAGTTTTTTCCCTTTACCAAGTTGTTCGCCGACATATCTATTCCGGCTATGCTTGCTCATACAAGTAACAATTAAATCTCCCATGCCGGATAGACCGGAGAAAGTTTCCGGTTTGGCGCCGAGAGCAATTCCGAGACGAGAGATTTCAGCAATGCCGCGTGTCATGATAGCCGCTTTTGTATTATCGCCAAACTTTGCGCCGTCAATAATACCTGCGCCTATAGCAATAACATTTTTTAAAGCGCCGCCATATTCAACGCCAAGAATATCTGTTGTAGAATAAACGCGGAAATATGAAGTGATAAAAGCCGATTGAATTTGTTTTGCCGTAAACGGATCGCGCGATGCGGCAACTACTGCAGTCGGAATATTTTTAGCAACTTCTTCGGCATGACTTGGTCCGGATAGAACCCCGATATTTGCAATGGGCAAATCTTTTAATTCATCTTTGATTATCTGAGAGACGGTCAACAGTGTATCTTTCTCAATTCCTTTTGCAACACTTACAAATATTGTATCGTGGAAATCATAACGTTTCATTTCCTTTAACACACTCCGGATGAATTGAGAAGGAACAGCGAGAACAATCATATGTTTGTCCTGGCAGCTTTCGGAGAGAGAGTGAGTAATGTAAATTTCTTTTGGAATTTTAATTCCTGGAAGAAGGAGTTTGTTTTCGCGGGAACGATTTAGAACTTTGGCATAGTTACGTTTGTATTCCCAGAGAGTAACTTCATGCCCGTTAAAATGCAGAAGTATGGCTAAGGTTGTTCCCCAGCCGCCTGCGCCGAGAACAGAAATCTTCATTTAAACCGATTTCTTTTTTACAAATGATAATTTGCTTTCACTGCCTTTGATTAAACGGTCTATATTTTTACGGTGTGTGTAGATAACTAATAATGCAAGGATGATAGTAAATGGAAGTATAGTATGATAACCCTGGATGTCAATTCCAAATAAATTTTCTCTTATTACAAGAATCAAAGGAACAGCAACTGCTGCTGCAATCGAACCGAGCGAGATATAACGGGAGAGAGAAACAACAAGGAAGAAAATACCTAAAGCCAGCGCCATATCAATTGTAACGATCATAATTAAAACACCGAGTCCGGTAGCAATACCTTTTCCTCCGCGAAATCCGGCAAAGATAGTCCAGATGTGACCGATTACTGCTGCGACTCCGCAAATTATTTGAACGAGAGTGAAGTCATCGAACGGCGTGATATTTTTAAATGGAAAACTGTCTAAATATAAACGAGCTACAATAATTACAGCAAGAGCTCCTTTCAAAGCATCCAGCAGAATTACAAGTATACCGTATTTCCAGCCGAGAACTCTAAAAACATTTGAGCCGCCAGCGTTACCGCTGCCGTGTTCTCTTATATCTATTCCGCGTACGAGTTTGCTAACGATGATACTTGTAGGAATTGAACCCGCTAAGTAAGAAAGAATAACAACAAATATGAGGTTTAACATCTACTATCCATCCAAAATATGGTCAAACTTAGAAAAAAAGTATTTTATAAACAAGGAAGAATCTCACTCAGTTATGTTCGGAAATTATCCGAAAAAGTTTAATATCGTCTTGATTTGTAATCTTAAAATTGAAAGAGGAACCTTCGACTAATTTAATTTCATATCCCATTCGATGAACCAGCATAGATTCATCAGTGCCAATGAATTTATCTTCTCCGGCTTTTTTAAATGCTCCGTATAAGACTTTATAAGAGAAAATTTGTGGAGTTTGAACGTAATAAAATTCTTCTCTATTAACGAAAGAAAGAATAAAATCGTTTCCTTTGATCAAAGTGTCTTTGGCTCTAGTTGCAACAACTGCGCTTCCAAACTGTTTAGCCGTTTCAATTGCATTGATTAAGACATTTTGAGGAAGAAGAGGACGAACGGCATCGTGAACTACAATTAAATCTTCATCTGAAGCTTTAAGAGATTTAAGGGCGTTGAAAACTGAATCCTGTCTTTCTTCGCCCCCTTCAACAATTTTTGAAAGTTTGGTAAACGAGTAATGTCCTTTAATATCATCAAGTAATTTGAAATAATCTCTCTGAGCGGGAATAACAATCTCATCAATCATTTCACATTTCTGAAAAACATCGAGAGTATAGGCAATCAATTCTTTACCGTAAAATTGAATATACTGTTTTGGTAAAGAAGCATTCGCCCGTCTCCCAGTACCTCCCGAAGGTATGATTGCAAAAATTTTCACTTCAAAGTTCCAAAATCACAAGACAAAATTCTTAAATAATCAACATAGCATCGCCATAACTTAAGAAGCGATAGTCGTCTTTCAATGCTTTCTTATACGCTTTCATAATAAAATCGAAACCGGCAAAAGCTCCGGCTAACATCATCAAAGTTGATTCCGGCTGATGAAAGTTTGTTATCAATTTTTTAGTTACTCTAAACTCGTAAGGCGGGAAGATGAATTTATCCGTCCATCCGGAATTTGGCTTCGCAAATCCATCGGCAGTAACGCTGCTTTCAAGAGCACGGCATGTGCTGGTGCCAACCACAAAAATATTTTTTTTCTCTTCAAGAGCTTTATTAATTACTTTGGCAGTCTCTTCATGAATTTCAAAATATTCCGAATCCATTCTGTGCTTTGTTAGATCTTCGACTTCGACTGGACGAAAAGTACCGAGACCGATATGAAGAATAACCGGTACAAATTTTACACCGAGCTTTTCAGCTTTCTTTACCAAAAAAGGAGTAAAATGTAAACCTGCAGTTGGTGCAGCTACAGACCCGTCAACTTCGGCAAAGATTGTCTGATAATTTTCCTTATCGGATGGAACGGCGTCTCGTTTAATATACGGGGGAAGAGGAGTATGCCCGATTTTTTCGATCGCCTTAAAAATATCTCCGGCGTCTTCGTTAAAACGAACAGTTCTGCCGCGTGATGTTGTGTTATCAATTACTTCGCACCAAAGTTTATCATTAAAATAAATTCTGTTGCCTATTCTAACTTTTCTGGCAGGATCAACAATTACGTCCCAGATATTTTCTTCCTTGTTCAATTCACGAAGGACAAATACTTCGATCTTTGCGTTGGTTCTTTCTTTCTTTCCGAATAAGCGCGCCTGCATTACTTTAGTTTGATTAACAACAACAACGTCGCCTTTCTGCATGTAGTCAACTACATCAGAAAATTTGTGCTGTTCAATCTCACCGGTTGCGCGGTTTAACACCATCAATTTTGCTTTATCGCGCGGCGAGACCGGATTTTTTGCGATAGACGTTTTAGGTAAATTGTATTGAAACTCTGATAACTTCATTTATTCTCCTCTTGATGTTCTTTCATTTTGTCATTCTGAGAAGTCCCGATTCATCGGGACGACGAAGAATCTCATTTTACTTTTAGAAGGAGATTCTTCTCCCGCCTGAAGGCGGGAGAAGAATGACAATTGCTTTATTACTTCTTCTTTGATGCTTTCTTATTTGATTTCTTTGCTGCCGGTTTAACAGATTGCATTTCTTTAACAACCGCATGAGCTGC
The DNA here is from genome assembly GCA_021801605.1 of Bacteroidota bacterium. GTDB lineage: Bacteria > Bacteroidota > Ignavibacteria > Ignavibacteriales > Melioribacteraceae > Fen-1258. The sequence goes on along the minus strand of JAJYXU010000037.1, from coordinate 31,431 downwards.
TGCAAGCCGTGCAATCGGAACGCGGAACGGTGAACAACTTACATAGTTCAATCCTATCTTATGACAGAATTCAACTGATTTTGGTTCGCCGCCATGTTCTCCGCAGATTCCAATCTTAAGATCGGCTCTCGTGGCTCTTCCGCCTTCTACTGCCATCTTCATCAACTTACCAATTGCTTCCTGATCAATTGTTTGAAACGGATCAACGGGAAGAATCTTCTTATCAAGATATTCCGGCAAGAATCCGCCGATATCATCGCGAGAAAATCCAAAGCCCATTTGTGTTAAATCGTTTGTTCCGAATGAGAAGAATTGCGCAACTTCGGCAATCTTATCAGCGGTTAAACATGCACGAGGAATTTCAATCATCGTGCCGGTTAAGTGAGGAATTTTCTTCAATCCAAATTTCGCGCACACTTCGTCATGAATTTTATTTATGATGATATTTTGATGTTTGATTTCGTTTACATGGCAAGTAACAGGAATCATAATTTCCGGGAATGGTTTCTTTCCCTCTGCTGATAATTCTGCTGTTGCTTCGAAGATTGCACGTACTTGCATTTCTGTAATTTCAGGATAAGTAATTCCAAGACGAACACCGCGGTGTCCCATCATCGGATTATTTTCATGTAATGCATCTGCGCGTTTATTTAATTCATCGAGAGATATTCCTAAACTCTCTGCAAGTTTTTCTCTCTCTTCCATTCTGGTTGGAACGAATTCATGAAGCGGGGGATCGAGTGTTCTGAATGTAACCGGATACCCGTCCATTGCCTCGAGCGTTCCTTTCAAATCCTGTTTAACATGAGGAAAGAGTTCGTCCAGGGCACTTCTTCTTTCAGCTTCTGTATTCGAGTGAATCATCTTGCGCAACTTGAACAACGGTTCTTCAGAATTTTTTCCGTAGAACATATGTTCAGTTCTGAACAGACCAATTCCTTCGGCGCCAAATGCACGTGCACGTGCTGCGTCTTCAGGTGTATCTGCGTTTGTTCTTACTTTTAATTTTCTTACCGCATCACAGATTTTCATAAATGCCTGGAAGTCAGGATTTTCTTCGGCGGCTTTAATCATCGGTATTTCGCCAAGATAAACATTTCCTTTAGAACCATTTAAAGTAAGATATTCACCTTCGCGAACTGTTACATCGCCGACAGTAAAATATTTTTCTTGATAATTTATTTTTACAGAACCGGCGCCAACTATACAGCATTTACCCCAGCCGCGAGCTACAAGTGCTGCGTGTGAAGTCATACCGCCGCGACCGGTGAGTATTGCTTGTGCAGCGCGCATTCCTTCGATGTCTTCTGGATTAGTTTCTTCTCTAACCAAAATAACTTTCTTACCTTCTTTAGCCCATGCAACTGCATCAACTGAAGAGAATACAACTTGGCCTGATGCAGCACCTGGACCCGCCGGCAATCCTTTTACTATAACAGTTGATGTGAGTTCAGCTTTTGGATCTATAATTGGATGAAGAAGTTCATCAAGCTGAGAAGGTTGAACACGCATTACGGCTTCTTCTTTTGTAATTAGTTTTTCTTTAAACATATCAACAGCCATCTTTACAGCAGCAGGTCCGTTTCTTTTTCCTACGCGGCATTGAAGCATATAAAGCCGACCTTCTTGAATTGTGAATTCAATATCAAGCATATCGTGATAGTGTTTTTCGAGAGAGAGCTGAATAGCATGAAGTTGTTTATATGCATGAATCATTCCCGTTTCAAGTGAAGGGAGATGAGCTGTATGCTCGCTTTTTCCAACTTCATTAATTGGATTTGGAGTTCTTATACCGGCAACTACGTCTTCACCTTGTGCATTTGGCAGCCATTCACCGTAAAAATAATTTTCTCCGGTTGCAGGGTTACGTGTAAATGCAACACCGGTTGCAGATGTATCTCCCATATTTCCAAATACCATCGATTGAACATTTACAGCAGTGCCCCATTCATCGGGAATGCTCTCAATTCTTCTGTAAGATATTGCGCGTTTACCCATCCAGCTTTGGAATACTGCAGAAACCGCACCCCAAAGTTGATCCATAGGATTTTCGGGGAAAGGTTTGCCAAGAACTTCCTGAACTTTTGCTTTATAGATTTCGATCAGTTCTTTTAAATCATCAGCGCTCAAATCAGTATCACTTTTAGCACCGCGGGCTTCTTTCATATTATGAAGTTCTTTTTCTAATTGTTGGCGAACTCCTTTGCTTTCTTCCGGTTCAATACCGGCAGCTTTTTCCATTACAACATCGGAATACATTTGAATCAATCGGCGATGTGAATCGTAAACAAAGCGCGGATTTCCTGTCTTTGCAATTAATGCCTCACGCGTTTGATTGTTTAAACCGACATTGAGAATTGTCTCCATCATACCGGGCATTGAAGCGCGAGCACCGGAACGAACTGAAACGAGAAGTGGATTAACTTTATCTCCAAACTTTGCGCCCATCTCTTTTTCTGTCTTTGCAAGAGCATCTTTAACCTGTTTCTCAAGTTCTTTTGGATACTTTCTGTTGTTTTTGTAATAAGCTGTACATACTTCGGTTGTAATTGTAAAACCGGCAGGAACCGGTAATCCAATATTGACCATCTCGGCAAGGTTAGCGCCTTTACCACCGAGTAGTTCTTTCATTGTTGCATGTCCTTCCGCACGTTTGCCGCCGAAATAGTACACATACTTTTGTGTTGCTTTAGCCATTTAATATATCCTCCGATAAATGTTTATTTTTTTTATTAGTTAAGGGCGGTTCTAAAAATATCAAAATCCTCTGCGAACTTTGCACTTTCTTTGTGTCCTCTGCGTTAAATATTTACAATCGATAATTTTTAGAACCCTCCTTAATTGATTTTATAATTAGTTCGTCAAATTTGTTTTGTTCGTCAAGTTTAAGCTCTATCTTCAAATAGAAAATATCTATGTCGTCAAGTTCTTTCGAGTACTTGATGAATTTTACCGCATCTTTCTGTGTAGTAAGTACCGAATAAGAATTTGTATCGTAAAATTTCTTTCTGATGTCATGCACTTCTTTAAGAGAGTAATTTTTATGGTCGTCAAAAATCATTTTGTTGGTGATATCAATTTTATTTTTTTCAAGTGCGTTCAAAAAAGAATAGGGGCGGGCAATTCCGCAAACCACTAAACTCTTTTGTCCCTGGAATTCGTTCATATTAAAAAAATTATGATTCTTCACATCGTAAAAACCAACTGCTTCATAATAACCGGTGAAAACTTTTTTCCCTTCAAAATATCTTTCTAACTTTTCCGGAATCTTATTAATACCTGAAAATTTTCTATTGATAATTATAATATCCGAACGTTTCAATGATTCAAACGGTTCACGCATTGAACCAAGAGGAAGCAAATGTTGCTCAATTTGTCCATCTTTCTCTAAAAATCTCTGATCAATAATTACAACATCAACATTGCGGTAAATCCATCTATGCTGAAATGCATCATCTAAAATAATGGTATCAACATTCGAATCTTTAATGAACTGCTTAGCGCCGTCTACACGATGTTCGGCAACGGCTGCGGGTACTTTTAATTCTTCTGACATGAAATACATTTCATCTCCGCATTCATCAACAGATGTGTTGATATTATTGCCGTCGCTCACATAAACATAACCAATTGAACTTCTGCCATAGCCACGGCTTAGAAGTCCTACTTTTTTATTCTTTTCTTTTAATGTTTTGGCAATCATCATCGTTGCCGGAGTTTTTCCCGAACCGCCAACAGTTAAATTTCCTACAGAAATTACTTTTGCATCAACCTTAGCTGAGGGAAAAATATTTTTATCAAAGAACACGTTTCTAATTTTTGTTATTAACGAGTAAACAATAACCAACGGTGATAATATTATTCTTATAAAATCTAACACAGACTTAGAGCATCCTTGTGTAATTTATTTAACAACTCTTCGCACTCAATAATTTTTTGATTTGTTTCTTCGTAACTCAAATTTTGATCTATAAAAATTGGTTCTGAGTAAACCGCAACAACTTTGCTAAACGGTATTGGTACTTCAAAGCGGTCCCAGCTTTTTAATACAAACTTTTTCTTTATTCCGATCCCGACCAAAAATAACGGTGCGCTCGATTTCTTAGCAGTAATTACGGCGCCCGCTTTCATATTATAAATTGGTCCGCGCGGTCCATCGGGAGTAATAGCTAGCGAATAACCTTCGCGGATAAGCAAAATCATAATTGTCAAAGCATCATTGCCGCCGGACGAACTAGAGCCGCGTACAACGTGATAATTCCACTTTTCAAGTGTGCTCGCAAGGACATCTCCGTCTTTACTTTGACTAACAAGAGCCGCGGCGTTATCGTTCCGGTGAATGAACCAGCCAATCATCATTGAACCATGCCAGAAAGCAGTTACAAAATTTTTCTTTTCGTGAATTAATTTAGTAACAGATTCTCCGTTAACGGTTTTAATCCGGAGAGTTTTTAGAAGCAGCCGTATAGCGGCGCTTGCAAACCGGATTCCAATATATCGAAGAACATTTCTTTGAAAATTACTAAGCTTCATTTAACCGCTTATAAATTAACTCGGCAGTTTTACGGGAAGCTCCTGTTCCGCCAAGTTTTTCTTTAATTAAACCAAGTTTCTGTTTTATAGAGTTATATCTTTCATTACTATTTAGTATTGCGGCACTCTTTGAGTAAATGTTTTCTGAGTTTACATCATATTGGATCAATTCATCAATTACATTTTCTTCAAGAATAATATTTGCCATCGCAATGTTTTTGATCTGAACAAGAATTCGCCCGAGTGCATATGTGAAAAAATTTGTAGAGTAAACAACAATAAAAGGAAGCTCAAACAATCCGGCTTCAAGAGTTGATGTGCCGGATTTTATAATTCCAAAATGGGAATGCTTGAGAAGATCGTAAGTATATCCCTTCACTAATTTGAAATTCTTAACATCGGTTAGTCCGGTAAAGAAACTCTCATCAATATTTTCTGCACATGCAACTACTGTTTGTAAATTAAATTCTTTAGAAAGTTTTTCCGCAGCAGCAATACACACTGGGAATATTTTCCCGATTTCATGTCTCCGGCTTCCGGGTAACAGGAGTAATATCTCTTTGTCATCTTTAAAATCAAGTTTGGAATAAAGTTCCTCTTTTGAGAGATAAGAATAATTCTCAACATGTTCTATCAGCGGATGCCCAACATACGCTACGTCAACATTATAACTGCGGTACATTTTTTCTTCAAAGGGAAAAACTACAATCATTTTGTTAACTACTTCTCTAATTTTATCAATCCTGCCTTTTCCCCATGCCCAAACTTGAGGGGATATATAATAGATGACTTGTTTACCCAGTTCATGTAATTTTTTTGCAAGGTTTAAATTGAAACCCGGATAATCAATCAGCACAACTGTATTAATCTTTTCATCAGAAATTTTTTGAAGTAGTGCTTTTCTAACTTTGCCAATGAACGGAAGGTGTTTCAGCACTTCAATGAATCCAAGAAACGCCATCTGTTTGATATGAAATTGAGCTTTCATTCCGGCAGCAATCATTTTATCGCCACCAATTCCAAAAATTTCGATGGAAGAATTGAGCCGCTTTAATTCGATTATTAAACTTGCGCCGTGAAGATCACCCGACGCTTCACCGGCAACTATCATTAATTTTTTACTCAATTCAGACTCAACACGTAACGAATTATTATTATCAAAACAATTAAAGAGAATGCCTGCAATGTTCTTCTTTCCGAACGAAGACCTTTCTGCAATTGATATTCCGGTTGTTCTAAGCCCGGATTCTTATACTTCTTGAAAGCCGGAATCAATTTTGGAACCGCCGCGCAATAATCCACATAACTCTTACCGTACTTCGTTCGTAAAAAATCTTCTTCTTCATTAATGATTACTGTGTATTGCCAAAAGAAAAATATGAGCGCTATAATTTGTAAATAAGGGAAAAGTGCCATAGACATTATCCCAATTCCGAAATACATCAGCATATTGCCGACGTAAAGCGGATTGCGTATGTGCGCATACGCGCCGGAGACAACAAGAAAAGTTCCACCTACTCCATTTGTTGTACGCGTTTCACTTCCGGCGTAACTAACACTCCACAAACGGAAAAACTCACCGAGCAGTGCAATAGCAAAACCAACAACAATACTTGTAATGTCGGCATTTTGAAAAACTACCATTAGAATTAAAAATGGAATTGGAGTGTAGCTTCTGTATTTGAAAATCTTCACAGCAAAATTTTTCATTAAACTATCCTTGAATAAAAACTTCTCTTCGCTTTAGTTCTGCTTGATGTCTTTTCTTAAGACGTTTTTTCTCTTTCAGTTCATCAATTTTTTTAATTGCATCATCGAAAGTTGAATAGGGGAAATATGTAATTCTGTTTATCTCGCAATACCGCAGTAATGAATTTTTTGCAAAAATGAAATCGCAAAATTGAGCCGGACAGATATCGGTAATACCGTCACCGATATAGAAAGTGTAATCTTCATCGCTGCTAAAATTTAGAAGATGATTCCGTTTGCAGTTTCCGCATTGAGAACATTCTTCATCCGTGAAAGGGAATAAAGGAATTAATCTTTTTTCTTCATCGAACGAGAGTTTATTCGAATAAACTTCAAGATGAGCCAGTCCCTCGCGTTCTAAAATTTTTTGTATGTAGTAATCAAAACCATCGCTCAAAACACGTAACTCAAATCCTTCGGCAGCGCAGTAATTCACAAAATTTTTAAATGCCGGGTCAATCTGTATTTCATCTAAAAAAAGATCAAATTCTTTTTCATCAAAAATATTTACCTGACTGCAGAGTAATCTCCACAACTCGATCGAATTTATCTTTTGGTCAATCCATTCATCAACCCAAGCTATAGATTTTGCAACATCACCAAATTTTAGAAACATTGCTTCGCCAACATCGGTTTGAGTAATTGTTCCATCGAAGTCAACAAATATTTTGTATGATCTATTATTGAGGTTCATAAGTTGATGGTATTTCTTCAAAACGAACGCCAACCAGTTTTGAAATTCCTTCTTCCTGAATTGTTACGCCGTACATTGTTTCGGAAGCTTCCATCGTTCGTTTGTTATGTGTTACAATAATAAATTGAGTCTTAACGCTGAACTCTTTGATTAGTTTGGTGAAGCGGTCAATATTGGCATCATCAAGTGGTGCGTCAACTTCATCAAGAATACAGAAGGGACTTGGTTTAACAAGATAGATAGCAAAAAGAAGCGCCGTAGCTGTTAATGTTTTTTCTCCTCCTGAAAGAAGTTCAATAGAAGTAGGGCGTTTGCCTTTCGGCTTTGCAAGAATTTCAATTTTACCTTCAAGTGGATCAATTCCTTCTTCAAGCATTAGATCTGCTTCATCGCCCGGATTGAAAAGTGTTTGAAATATTTGCGTAAAGTTTTGACGGATCTTTTCAAACGTATCAAGAAATAGTTGCTGTGCTGTTTCATTGATCTCGTTAATTGTCTTTATCAAATCTTTTTCGGAATCGGTTAAGTCGTCTCGTTGTTTGTGTAAAAAGTCCAGGCGTTTCTTTTCTTCTTCATATTCGGAATAAGCAAGAAGATTCACCGGTCCAATGTTTTTAATTTTTTCTTTGAGTGATTGAACTTCTGCAGTTGTTGAAGTAAAATCAAAAGATTCCAAATCATCGAATTGTTTCAGCATCAGCTCGAGTGAATAATTCTCTTTAATGTGATCGATTAAATTTTCAGTGCGGATAGTAATTTCATTCTCTTTTATTTCAAACGAGTAAACTTTATCGGAAACTTCCTGCCGTTCGTTGCGCAATTGATTGAGTTCGTTCTCAAATTTTGCGGCTTCGTCTTTAATTGCTTTCAGTTTGTCGCTAATCTTTTTTTCTTCATTGAGCAATGTTTGGCGCAGAGCGTTAATCGTTTCAAGATCGTTGGTAACTTGTACTATCTTTTCTTTGAGCGTGTCGGTCTCTGTTTCGTTTGATTGCAAATCCTCTTGGCGTTTCTCAATTCCTTTCGAAATTAAAGTTTGATTCGACTGAGAACGTGTTATAGAACTTCGCGTATTTTCAATTTGTCCTTTCAACCGTTCGAGCTCAAGTTTGCGCTGGTTCTGCGCGTCTACAAATGAGTTGAATTCATCCTCGAATGCATCAAGTTCAGTTTCATTTGAGGAGATATTTTCGTCAAAGATTTTTTTCTTTTCGTTCAGTGCCTCAAGCTCTTTATCGAATGTGATAATTTGATTATCCAGCAAATTTGCTTTTTCTGCCAGCTCGCGGATTTCTTTTTGAGAATTTTCAATTTCTTCGTTCGCTTTGCTCTTCTCAAATTCAAGTTGAGAAATTTGTTTCTCGATATTTGCAACATCATTTGCAATTAATTTCTCGCTGTCGGTCAAATTCTTTAAATCAATTCTAGATATTTTTCCTTCCGTATCAGCGATAAGAGCTTTGAGCCTGGCTAGACCAGTTTCGTGTTTGGGAAATTCTTTTTTTAAATTTTCAAAAAGCTGGCGGCGTCCAAACAAAGTTTCGTCCTGTTTAGGAAGCGAACCGGCTTCTACAATACCGCTGCTTTGAACAAAGTCGCCATCTAATGTTGCAAAATTGAATCGGGGATATTTTTTGTTCAAATAGATTGCAGATTTTAGATCTGCTGTAACAGCATAATTGAACAGAGCTTGTTCAAAAAACGGCAGCCAGCTTTTTTCGGTTTCAACAAAGTCTTTTGCCCACCCGATAAATGTTTCCTCTTTGGCGAGCTTTTTTGCTTTTCTCTTTTGACTGAAGTCTGATAAACTTTCTATAAATGATTTCTTTATCTGCTCATTTGATCGCAGTAAATAAAAGCTTGCTTTACCAAGATCATTCTTCCGTAGATACTCGATAGCATTCTGAAGATCGTCTGTGCTTTCTACAAGAAGATTGTTTAAAACCGATTTGAGTGCAGCTTCTAATGCAAAACGGTATTTCTCTTGTGCGTTTCCTATGTCGGCAAAAATATTTTTATTCTTTTTAGTCCACTCATTATTCTCAATAAGAACTTTAGCGCCTTTAGAAATACCTTCAAGATTGGAGATCAATGTGTGTAAAAATTCAATTTTTTCTTTCAGTCCGGCAAGTAGAGTCTTTTCTTCAACTTCTTTTTGTTTGAGTGAGTTAAGCTCTTGTTCTAAATCTTCTTTCTCTTTTTCACGCAGTGCAATCATCAAGCCGGCATCTTTAAGTTTTTGCTCGGCACTGTTTTTTTCTACGTTTAACTCTTCAATGAACCCGACGGTTTTTGCAATCTTGTTTGTTATGTTCTGAATCTTTTGGTTGAGTTTATCTATGTTGGAATTGTGAGCGGTTAACTCTTTTCTAATATTAGAAGCATTGTTCTCTTCTTCCGAAATTTCTCTCAATAATGAAAATTTTTCTTCATTTAGTTGTTTTAATTCACTCCGCTTCTTCTCAAGAGCTTCGCGACAATCAATAACAATTTGTTCACTTTGAGAAATTTCTAAACTCTTCTCATCAAGTTTTTGAGAGAGCAATTGTAAATCATCGTTACTCTGCTCTATATGATTAATAGTTTCATTCAGTTGATGCTGAAGTTCTAAAATTTCTTTCTGCAATCTTTCATGATTACTAAGGAGTGATTTCAATCTCTCTTCAGATACTGAAATATTTTTTTGTGTGGAATGAAGCTGATCGGTATTCAGAGCAATTTCATCACGTTTGTCCTGTAAGCGGGCATCAATTTCATTTATTTCATTTCTATAGCGGATAAGTTCATTCTCAATTTTGCGAATGTCTAAATCAATTGTATCTTTTTTGTTAGTGAACTCCGTAATATCGGTCAAGAGATTTTGCCTTTTGATACTAAGATGAGAATACTCGCGTTCAGCAAGATCAATTTCTTTATCGCGTAAAACAGATTGAATTTGTGTGTATTGATCAGCGCGTTTTGCTTGTCTTTCAAGCGAGCGAACCGATTTCTCAACTTCAGAAACAATATCGTTTACACGTGTAAGGTCGGATTTAACATCCTCCAGTTTTTTCAAAGAGAGGCGGCGGCGCAATTTATATTTATTAACTCCAGCGGCTTCTTCAAACATCTTTCTGCGTTCTTCTGTTCTGCTGCTCAATATTGTTTCAACCATTTTCAACTCGATAACGGAGTAAGCATTTGCGCCTATACCTGTATCCATGAAAAGGTTTGTAATATCTTTAAGCCGGCAAAGATTCTTGTTTAAAAGGTATTCGCTTTCACCTGAACGAAAAATTCTTCTTGTTATTGTAACTTCGGAATATTCAGTCGGAAGAACGCCTTTATCATTTACTAGCGTTAGAGATACTTCGGACATTCCCATTGGCTTCTTATTGCGTGTGCCATTGAAAATTACATTTTCCATTTTATCGCTACGGAGAGTTGTAGTTTTCTGTTCACCCAATACCCAGCGAATGGCATCAACAATATTTGTCTTGCCGCAGCCGTTAGGACCAACAATTCCTGTAATACCGCGGTTAAAATTTATGTTAGTCTTGTTGGCAAAAGACTTGAAACCGAATAACTCTAACTTGGATAAAAACAATTAGCGCCTCTAAAAAATCATTGAATTATACTGCTTAATTGAATTTACTATGTAATAGTATGTTGAACTTGTTAGCTGATACTTTAATAAAATTCCACCAACGACAAGAACAATTGCTGCAAAACTGTATAAATAGACCATCAATGGTCTAACATCAAAAACAACATAAATACCCTTTAAGATTCTCTGGAGAATCCACAAGAAATATAAAATCAAAAAAATAAAAATCACCGTTTCGTATGTACCATTGGTTAAAAGTTTGAAAAGGATTAATTCAACCGGAAGTAAAAGAATTAAAGGCAAGAATGACCAAACAACAGTGTATAAAATGCTTGTAAATTCAACACGCGTTTTAATGAAGAACGATGCGAACTTGATAACAGCCGCAATTAGAACAAATTTTAAAATGAATAAAGCAAATAGAAACACAAAACAACTTTGTAGATTCCAGGCTAAGTAACTTATAAGTTTTAATAAACTGTGATGACCGATTGCGATTACAAATTTTTCTAATAAAATATTTGTGCGGTAATAAAAAAGCAATATTGTAATTAAAAGAGATGCCGAGCCTGCTTGTATTAATAATAAAACCGCTGTGTGAATACCGGACATTATTCTGTGGTCGCGAACATCCGCAAAAAAATTGTACGGTCTTAACAAAGCGCGCGTACAATCTTCTCTGAATTTTTTCTTTGTGTTAATCAGGACAGCCATCACAATGAATAGGAACAACGCAAGAAATATGAAAATAATCGGATTATCATCTTTGCGTGTACCGATAGGAATAGTAACCTTTGCATCGTTGCTCAATTTTGCAGCAATAACTTTGTATCCAATACTGTTCAAGTTGTGTGCATAATCAAGAATGCCAAATTTATAAAATCCATTTTCGGAATAACTGCCGTATAGAGAAGCAAACTCGCCTTTGTAATCTAAAAGTGTATTGATAAAGAATCCGGAAATTTTTAGTCCCCTGGTAAGATCAATTAATTCGCTAAAATATTTTGCTTGGGCGTCGGATGAATATTTTGTTAAGTAACCGCTCTGACTGCCTTTATAGTTTGGGTAGGTTACTTCACTGACGAATATCGAATTTTTCCCCAGAGCATCAATTCCTTTTTGCAATTCTTCTTTAACGTTTGCTATAAGAGGCGAATATAATTCGATGCCATAAAAATCTATCTCTTTAATAGGCGTGGTTTGTATTCCAACAAAAGAAACGTAGGTAAAAAATCCTTTTTCCTTTATTGAACCGCTCACACGAGATAGAAAATTTTGTGTTATCTCGGAATTAGGCAGAAAAGATGAGCCCGCGCCAATTATAATTGTGTTGCCGTAATCACTATAATTTGATACAGCAGATTTCAAAAGCTGCACAGTATGAAGTTGAAAATCGTTCTGCACTAAAAGATCTTCAGGGACAGAATTAAATGGCAACTCTATCAAGGCAAACAAGCCGAGCTCTTGACATAGTTTTACAGCATATGGGTTGGGGTAACTTTTTGAAAATCTAACTGAATTAAAGCCGGTATTTTTAATGAGAGTTAAATCATCTTTGATCTTGTCGTATGCATTCGTTCTCCGAAGAGAAGATTCATCGAGGAGATAAGTAGTTCCTTGAAGAATAAAAGGAATTCCGTTCAATAGAAAATTGTTTTCATCCTTTTTGATTTGGTAGAAAGAAATCTGTTTGACGCTTTTATCAATTACCTCTCCGTTGCTAATCAAACTAACTTCACATAAATAAAATTTTGGTGCCTGCGGAGACCACAACTGTGGATTAATTAATTCAAGACGGAGATTCGCTTCATTATCTTCTGCGGAAATTGTTTGTACAAAATCTCCCTTTGCTTGAACTGTTTCTAAACCGTTAGGAATTAAATTGATACGAACGATTATCTCTTTTGATTGAGAAATTTGGGAAGATTTTTGAAATGCCGAATTTTCAATCCCGATTTTAAAGTTTATGCTTGCTTTAGTAAATACTTGATCGAATGAATATGTGTAAGAATTGGAAGTTATATGCAGAGGAGGGACAGTTTTGATATAAACATTTCTAAAAATGCCGCCGCTCAAACTTGAAAATAAAAATCTTTGTGTTGAAGGAATGGAATTTTCCGAATTAAGTTTTGAGCTGACTTTTACAGTCAGGGTGGAATTCTCTTTTAAAATATCTTTGGGAAGCGGAACCTCGAACGGATAAGAACCCCCCGAATGTTTGTAGATATTGTAACCGTTAATAGAAATTTCAGCAGAGTAATTTAATCCCAAAAATCCTAAAACAAGTTGAGAGTTCTGAATTTGCTGTCCTGTGAATTTAATTTTCTTTTCGAAGGCAAGAGATTCTTCTCCCTCAAAAATTGCGGGAATAGAAACAGTTATTTTTTTCTCGACATCGTTTTCACTAAAAACTTGCCAGCCGGAATTTAGCAGCTCAACATTTCGATATTCATTCCTATCAAAAAAGACCGGATCAAAAATACCGTTCGTATTTTGCGGAAGGGAAGTAACTTTGATTTGAGCTAATAATAAATTTTGCAGTAAAGCTGATAGAACAATAAGGTACTTAAGATGTTTTGCCATAATGCCGTAAATTTTTCCAATAAACGGCACAAATATACGAAATCGAAGGGGGGGGTATCAATAAAATTCCAAAAAATATGGGCTCGTTTTAAGCCCATTTTGAAGATAAACTACGATTTTGCAAAATGTTTAAGCTGCTTCTATAATCTTTACAAAGGAATCGGCTTTCAAACATGCGCCACCGACTAATGCGCCGTCAATATCAGGTTGAGAAAGTAATTCTTTGGCGTTATCTGCTTTGACACTTCCGCCGTATTGGATGACAAGTTGATCTGCAAAATTTTGTGAATAGATCTTTGCGATCAAAGTGCGTATAAACTGATGTACCTCTTGAGCTTGTTTAGGCGTTGCGTTCCTGCCTGTTCCAATTGCCCAAACGGGTTCGTATGCAACGATTAGATGTTCAAGTTCACTTTCGCTTATTCCTTCCAAACCGGTTCTAACTTGTCCCTCAATTATTTTGAATGTTACACCTTTTTCTCTTTCTTCCAAAGTTTCGCCAACACAGAAGATCGGTTTCAAGAGATTTTTAATTGATGCTTTAATTTTTTTATTGATTACCTGATCGCTCTCGCCAAAGATTGTTCTCCTTTCTGAATGACCGACAATAACAAATTCACAGCCGACGCTTTTCAGCATCGATGGAGAAATTTCTCCTGTGAATGCGCCGCTCTCTTCAAAATAAACATTCTGCGCGCCAAGTTTTATCGGTGAATCTTTCAAAAGTGCTTTAGCAGTTTCAAGATTAATAAATGGGGGACATACTATTGCATCGGCATTAACATTCTTTCCGCTCAATTCTTTTTTAATCTCCGAGATCAAATTAACTGTTCCATTGATATCGTTATTCATTTTCCAATTTCCGGCAATGATTTTTTTACGCATACTTTTTCCTTGTATATTTTATTGCTAAAAAAAAGCTGTCAGTTGACAGCTTCTACTCTTCTAATTCCAGGTACTTCTCTAATCAATGCACGTTCAACACCTGCGCGTAATGTCATTTGAGACATAGGGCAATCGCTGCATGCACCGGTTAGTTTAACTTCTACAATTCCTTCCGGTGTAACTCGCACAAGCTCTACATCGCCGCCATCAGCTTTCAAATAAGGTCTGATTGTTTGCAAAGCTTTCTCAACTTTTTCGTTCATCAGGTCGCTCATTTTTATATCCTTCAAATAAAATCTTAAAATTCAATTTCAATTTTGGGTGTTGCAGATAAAAAATTTGTTTTGCTGATTTCTGCAGCCATATTTCTGCTGATTTCAAAAATCTTTTTTGCCTGTTCTGATTCGGGCTTATCAAATACAATCGGTTTGCCTTTATCTCCCCCTTCACGAACGTTTTGGTTAATCGGCAACTGACCTAACAATGGTATAGAAAATTCATTTGCAAGTTTTTTACCGCCGTCTGTTCCAAATATATCGTATCGTTTGCCAGTATCCGGTACGATAAAATAGCTCATATTTTCTACAATGCCAAGAATAGGAACGTTAACACGTTGAAACATCTTAACTGCTTTCTTTACATCAATAATTGAAACATCCTGCGGCGTTGTAACTACAACTGCACCGGTTAGAGGAATTGTCTGAACGAGTGTAAGTTGAATATCACCTGTTCCTGGTGGTAGATCAAAAATTAAATAGTCTAGTTGACCCCAATGTACATCGCTCATAAATTGTTTGATAGCGCCGCTTGCCATTGGTCCGCGCCAGATTACAGGTGCGTCATCATCAATTAAAAATCCAATAGACATTACTTTTACACCGAAGTTTTCTAAAGGAACCATCTTAGCTGTTTCTGTATCCTGGTAGATTCTCGGCTTATCATTAATTCCTAACATCATTGGAATACTTGGGCCATAAATATCGGCATCAATCAAACCGACCTTTGCGCCATCAAGGGCAAGAGCTACTGCAAGATTTACAGCAACTGTACTTTTGCCAACACCGCCTTTACCGCTGGCAACTGCAATTGTATTTTTTACTCCCGGTAGAATCTCACTCATCCTTTGATTTTTACTCGGCTGAACTTTGGAACTCATTGTAACGGCAATAAGTCCAACATTAGGGTTTTCTTTTTTAATTGCATTGATACAATCCTGTTCGATTTTATCTTTGAGCGGACATGCGGGAGTTGTAAGTTCAACTATAACTGCAACGTTGTTACCATCTATTTTAATATCTTTAATCATTCCGAGCGTAACGAGATCTTTGTGAAGATCGGGATCATTTACCATGCGAAGAGCATTCGTTACTAAATCAACAGTGATTGCCATCATTTCTCCAAAATTTTATTTCAAAAATAGTAATTTTTTCTGTCATACATCTTCTAAACAAGATTAATTCATGTTAGATTTCATAATTTTCCGTTAACAAACGTTGTATTGAAGAAGGAATTATTCAGTTATGAAATTCGTTTCTTGATATAGAATGTCGGTAGAAGTAAATTAATATCGGAAAGTTGAGAAAAGGAGAGAACATTGAATCCATTGACTTCCTTGATAGCGGGAATATTCTCTATTATAGTTTTGCTTATTATCTTCCTGCCGGAAGTAGGTATAATTACCCGCTGGAAAAGAATGAGAAAGGACAGATCCCGCGAAAGGATTGAAGATGCCTTGAAGCATCTTTACGATTGCGAGTACAAAAGTGTTGATTGTTCACTTAACAGTATCAGCGGCAGTTTATCTTTGAGCGGCGAAAAAACTGCTCAGGTTATCTCCAGTCTTGAGGCGATGAATCTGATCACTTCACATGAAAATAAAATTTCACTTACACCCGAAGGCAGATCTTATGCATTACGTATAATCAGAATTCATAGATTGTGGGAAAGACATTTAGCCGATAACACAAGCATTCAAGAAACGGACTGGCATTCGGTTGCCGAACAGAAAGAACATGAAACTTCGCGTGAAGAAGCAGATCGGCTGGCGGCTAGTCTCGGAAATCCATTGATTGATCCTCACGGCGATCCCATTCCATCTATTACCGGTGAGATTCCTGAACGGGAAGGAATAACTCTTAATAATCTTGAGAATGGAATATTTGCTGCAATTATTCATATCGAAGATGAACCGAGAGAAGTTTACGCACAGCTTTCCGCCATGGGACTTTATCCGGGCATGCAGATTTATCTTTTGGAAAATTCAAAAGACAAAATTCGATTTGAAGCCGATGGGGAAGAATGTTTGCTTGCCCCGATTCTCGCATCAAATATAACAGTCGTTCCGATTTCTGAAAAAGAACAGGTTAAAGAGAAGTTTCAATTGTTATCTTCTCTTAAGATGAATCAGGCGGCTATGATAGTCGGTATCTCCAAGGCAATGCGCGGACAGCAGAGAAGACGGCTGCTGGATTTTGGCGTCGTTCCCGGAACAATTGTAAGAACCCAATTGGAAAGTTTGAGCGGGGATCCGACCGGTTACGAAATTAGAGGGGCAACAATTGCACTTAGAAGAAATCAATCGGATCTTATCTACATCAAACAAGTTGATTAATTGTAGCGGTCGTTCCTATTTGAGTCCGACTGGTTTTTAGTGTTATAAATTTAGAAAAAAAATTATGATTACAAATAATACAAACTGCGCAACTTGTCCGGCTCACAACCTGGCAAATCTTGTTAAACTTGGAATTGATATGTCTGAGTTTGATTATGTAGTAGCACTTGCCGGAAATCCAAATACCGGTAAGAGTACTGTATTTAATAATTTAACCGGATTGAAGCAGCACACAGGTAACTGGCCGGGTAAAACTGTAGGACGTGCCGAAGGCGGATTCAAATTTGGCGAGAAGCGTTTTAAAATTGTTGATCTACCGGGGACTTATTCACTCCTCTCCACAAGCGATAATGAGGAGATTGCCAGAGACTTTATTTTGTTCGGTCAGCCCGACGTAACAGTTATAATTGTTGATGCAACCCGTCTGGAGAGGAATCTTAATCTCGTTCTTCAGGTTCTTGAAATTACAGATCGTGCTGTATTATGTGTGAATTTAATTGATGAAGCCGCCCGTCATAAAATTCAAATTGACGATCGTCTGCTTTCCAAATTGTTAGGTATTCCCGTTGTTCCCGCAGCAGCACGGCAGGGCGTTGGTATAAATGAATTGTTGAAGAATATACATGACGTTGCAACCGGTCAATACATTTGTAAGCCGCACCGTCTTTCAAGCGAAATTAAAAATGTATCACATGCCGTTGATGAACTGAATAAAAAAATTGTTGAAGCTTTCCCAAATTTACCTAACACACGCTGGATTGCACTCCGCCTTCTTGAAGGTGATCAAAAAGTTATTGATGCTATCCGCTCCGGCGAGATTGGTAATTTGAAACCAGTTGAAAATTTTAGTGAATGAATACCCGTAACGCATAACCGCAAAGTTCGCTAAGTAAGCGCAAAGGACGCAAAACAAAAAGAATGAATGAGAACGAGCTTTCAAATATTGTTATTGGGTTAGCACTTAGAATTCATAAAGCTCTTGGTACCGGTTTACTTGAGTCAGCATATCGAGAATCATTGTTTTATGAAATTAACAAAGCTGGTTTGTATGTAGAAAAGGAAAAACCTATGCCTTTAATTTATGAAGAAGTTAAATTAGATATTGGTTATAGAACAGATTTGATAGTAGAACATAAATTAGTATTGGAATTAAAAAGTGTTGAAGCATTGAATGATGTGCATCTTGCACAACTTTTAACTTACTTAAAATTATCCGGTTGCAAATTGGGATTGTTAATGAATTTCAATGTAGCAATACTTAAAAATGGAATTAGACGAGTAGTCAATAACTTATAAATTTTTGCGCTCTTCGCGAATTTTTTGTGTCTTTGCGGTTTGCTTTTAGTCACTTAAGGTAAGAGGATGATGAATAAAACGGAAGAAATATTATCAACTGCAAACAAGTTAAGATGGAAAATCGGTGAAAATTTTCACGATTCTATTCTTGAGTCTATCTATAAGGATGCATCCGAGATTTCCGGTAAGGTTGTTACAAAAATTAGTGAGAAACCGAAGTTTGATCTCGACCGCTTCATTGACCGTATTGTTACGGGAAGATGGACGGGATTTCCGATAATGTTTCTTTTACTGGCTTTAGTTTTTTGGCTTACAATCATCGGTGCAAACATTCCTTCCGCCTGGATTTCTTTTATCCTTGTCGACACACTCCATCCGCTTCTTAAAAATTTTATGAATTCAATTCAGATTCCATGGTGGATAACCGGATTACTAATTGACGGAGCGTATCTTGCAGCCGCCTGGGTTATAAGCGTTATGCTACCCCCTATGGCAATATTCTTTCCAATGTTCACACTGTTGGAAGATTTCGGATATTTGCCCCGTGTTGCTTTCAACATGGATAATCTTTACCGGAGAGTAGGCGCACACGGTAAACAGGCATTAACAATGAGTATGGGTTTTGGATGCAATGCTGCGGGTGTAATCGCAACTCGAATCATTGATAGTCCGCGCGAAAGAATAATAGCAATCATAACTAATAATTTCTCTTTGTGTAACGGTCGTTGGCCCACACAAATATTAATTGCAACTATTTTTATCGGCGGAACCGTTCCTGCATATCTTGCTGGAATTGCATCTGCCGGTGCGGTCGTTGCTATTGCAATTCTTGGCGTTGTTTTCAGCCTGATTGTCTCATGGGGTCTTTCTAAAAGTGTTTTAAAGGGAGAAGCATCTGCGTTCAGTTTGGAACTTCCTCCTTACCGTCCGCCACGATTATTGCAAACACTCTATACATCATTGATTGACAGGACTATTTTTGTTCTATGGCGGGCTGTTGTTTTTGCAGTTCCCGCCGGGCTTGTAATATGGCTGGTTGCAAATGTAGATATCAGCGGCATCAGTATAGCGGAATATTTTATTCGAGGTGTTGATCCGTTTGCGTTTTTCATCGGATTGAACGGTGTAATTATTTTTGCATATGTAATAGCCATTCCTGCAAATGAAATTGTTATTCCCACCGTCTTGATGTTAACGGTGTTGACCACAAAGATGACTTTAGGTGCCGGTGCCGGTGTTATGTTCGAACTTGATTCTACGGCAGCTACGGCTAACATTCTCCATGCGGGGGGCTGGACAGTATTAACGGGAATAAATCTGATGTTGTTCAGTTTACTTCACAACCCATGCTCAACAACTATCTATACAATCTATAAGGAAACAAAAAGTCTAAAGTGGACTATGATTTCAACCTTTCTTCCAATAGCTATGGGTCTGATAATCTGCTTCTTTTTTACTCAAATCTGGAGATTGATAGCCGGCTAATTATGAAGAAAAATTTCTTACTAAAAGAGACCTCTAAAAGTTATAGGAATTCTATTTAGGAAGAACGTTCAAATTGATTTTTCTATGGGGACATCAATGATGAATATAACAATGGATTTTTTGGGAAGTATTGGTTTTTCAATTCGCATTCCAAAATAATTTTACTCAGTAAAATCGTGCGGTAATATCTTTTTGTTGGTCGGAATAGAACGAAGCATCATCCATTCCTGCTGGTTTATTTTCTTCTCAGTATAAACTTTTCTATTAAGAACATATTTGCCGGTTGGAAGTAAAACTCGCGCTTTAACATTATCCTCTAGGCATGTATCAAGTATCTGTTTCTTCATAAATATTTTCAAATCGTTATCCATTATGGGGAAAGAAATTTCAACTCTTCTGTCAAGATTACGCTGCATTAAATCAGCACTGCTGCCATAAATCTCTTCAGCGCCGTTATTATAAAAATAATAGATACGGCTGTGTTCCAAAAATCTTCCGACAATACTGACAACGCGAATATTATCGCTCAATCCAGGCATCTGTGGAATCAAACAGCAGATGCCGCGCACAATTAAATCTATCTTAACTCCTTGTAAAGATGCCTCGTATAATGCGGCAATCAGCAATGGATCAACAAGTGAGTTAAGTTTGAAAATCAAACGTCCTTTACCGCCCTCTTTTACATTCTTTATCTCTCTATGAATGAGATTCAAAAAATTTTGACGTTTGTTAAATGGTGCCACCCACAATTTTCTAAAGTTATTTTGTTCTGAATAACCGGTGAGAAAATTAAAAATCTCGGATACATCCGAGCAAATTTCTTCATCGCAAGAGAACAAACCAATATCGGTATAAATTTTTGCGGTTGTTATGTTGTAATTACCTGTACTCATATGAACATAACGTTTAACGCCGTCAACTTCTTTTCGCACAACGAGCGTCATCTTAGCATGTGTTTTTAAGCCAAGTAATCCGTAAACAACATGCACACCGGCTTTTTCCAGTTCGCGTGCCCAATAAATATTATTCTCTTCATCAAAGCGGGCTTTCAGTTCAACTAATACGGCAACTTGCTTTTTCCGTTCTGCGGCTTCAATTAAATATTTAATAATGGGCGAGTTTGTGCCGACACGATATAGAGTTTGTTTAATAGCAAGAACATCGGGATCTAAAGATGCTTGTTTTATAAATTCGGTTACCGGGCTGAAAGAATCATAAGGATGATGAAGCAGAATATCTTTTTGTCGTATCAGAGAAAAAACATTTTCTCCTTCTTCAAATACATCAGGAACAACAGGGTGAAACGGTTTTTCTTTAAGAAGAGGAAGTTGTAAATCATATAGAAGTATCAGATCGCTCAGCCCAAGATTTCCATCAATCACGTGTAAATCATCGCGGGTAATTTCTAAATTCTCAATTAATGTATCTATCATATATTCCGGCATTTGCTTTTCAACTTCCAGCCGCACAACAGAACCGAATTTTCTCTGCTTAATGTTTTCTTCTATCATTTGAAGTAAGTCGTCTGCTTCATCTTCTTGAATTTCAAGATCGGTATCGCGGGTGATTCTGAAATGATACGCTTCAACTACTTCTAATCCAGGAAAGAGTAAATTCAGATTTGATTTAATTAAATCGTCTATCCAGATATATTTGTGCACGCCATTCAGAGTACCATTCTTTGGTTTTGCTTTTACGATCGTTTCAATGCGAAGCAGGCGCGGAAGAATGCCCGGTACTTTAACACGCGCAAAATGTTTTTCGCCGGTTGGTTTTTTAATCAAAATGGCGAAACTTAAACTCAAATTAGATATGTATGGAAATGGTCTTCCCGGATCGAAGGCAAGTGGTGTAAGGACGGGATAAATCTCTTTTAGAAAATATTGATTTAGAGCTTCGTGCTCTTCTTTTGAGATCTCGTCTAAATTGCAAATATGAATTTTGTTTTCTTTTAATTGCGGTATTATCTCGTCGCGCCAATAATCATTAATTTGCTTCAGCATCGGCTGAAGAGTTTTCTCAAGTTTTCTTAATTGTTCAATTGGAGTCATTCCGTCAATCGAAGTATCAATTATTTTTGCGCGCAGTTGTTCTTTGATGCCGGCAATACGAATCATGTAGAATTCATCAAGATTGGAAAAGAAGATTGATATAAACTTGACTTTCTCTAACAAGGGGAGATCTGGATTAAGTGCTTCTTCAAGAACTCTGCGGTTAAACTCAAGCCAACTTAAATCTCTGCTAAATAAATTTTCAGGCTTAATATATTTTTGAAGATTTTCTTTTGTTAACTTCATTATTAATTAACAACTGTTTCTCAATTATCGGTGCTGAATATAATATTTTTTAGCTTGATTTACCTTATACTCTGATTTGGCTCATTTAAACTTCTTGGCAGAAGTAAAATTTCCTAAGTCGTAATCAATGTCTTTACTCGGGATTTTCAATCTTTTGATGTTCACTTTTGCAATGCTGAAAAATTTTTCTGCAAGTGTATCATGATAATCTGAAAAAATTACAATCTCTTTGATTCCTGCAGTTATCAACGCTTTAGAACAGTTGGTGCATGGCATATTTGTGATATATGCAGTCGCCCCTTGTGTGCTAATACCATGTGATGAACATTGCAGTATAGCATTCATTTCCGCATGTATTGTTCGAACGCAATGATTATCAACAATCAAGCATCCATCGTCTTCACAATGTCCATCGCCAGGTATTGAACCGTTGTACCCGGTAGAAAGAATTTGTTTTTCCTTTACAAGTACGCAGCCGCAATGCATACGCGGGCACGTTGCACGTTCTGATACAAGCATTGCAACCTTTAAAAAATATTCATCCCACAAAGGGCGGCGAGATTTTTTGGTATCCATTAATCATCCTAAAATTGTGTCTTCCTAAATTAAATTTACAAAATATTTTGAATGGATATCTCTTGTAAACTGAAAGAAAGCGGAAATTTTGAGTAATTGTTTCCAATTTAACATACAAATCTATGGACATAAAAAAACTGCCATGGTTGAGGGCGGACCATAGCAGTTAAAGATAATGTATCGAGGGTGCTTATTGTGTTACGCTAATAAGAACACAAAGATTATACCAAAGAAAATTTGAGCAGTTAACAAGAATATTCGAAAAATAGGAATTTAGAATTGAGAGAAAAAACTTTGTTTCTGAGTTCTTTTCGGAGGAAAGAGGCAATAATTACTCGAACGTTAGTTTGTTCTGATCCGACAGTCTTTCTTACCGGGGAAAAATGTAAGTAAAAAAGGGAATATCTTTCATGTAATTTTTTCTGATTCATGAAGGATGATTTTAAAAATCGTCCCTTCATTAATTGTAGATTCTTTTACAAAAATTTTCCCTTTGTGATAATCTTCAATAATTCTTTTGGAAAGACTTAAACCTAAACCCCAGCCACGTCGTTTTGTACTATAACCGGGACGGAAAATATCTTTTTTTCTACCTGCTTCAATTCCTTTACCATTATCCGAAACTTCAATTTCAATTTTACCGCGGTTCTCACTAATGTTGAAATTAATTTTTCCTTCCTGGATTTCGATTGCGTCAAGAGCATTCTTTATCAAATTTTCTATTACCCACTCGAATAATTCGTTATTCATTTTACCTTTTAATTCTTTATCGCCTTGGATACTTATTAATACATTTTTGCCAAGCTGAGGCAGCCGTCTCTGAAAATAATTTGCCACACGTTCGATTGTTAAGTAAGGAGATTCATCATGTAGTTCGGGCTTGGACCCAATTTTGGAAAATCGTTTTGTAATTTTATTTAGCCGCGTTAAGTCGCTATTAATTTCATCGGAAATATCCAAAACTTTATCTTGATTAGTGAAATTCATTTTTAACATTTCATTCCAACCCATTAAGCTGGAGATAGGTGTACCAAGCTGATGCGCTGTTTCCTTCGACATTCCAACCCAAATGTTACTCTGTTCGCTTCTCTTTATGTAACTGAAACTTGAATATGCTATTATCAAAAAGAGAAGTGCGAATATTATCTGGAGATAAGGATAGTACTTTAATCGTGTAATTATTTCTGAATCCCCAAAGTAAATTTTCTGGTGTACTTTTCCATCCGGAAATTTGATATCGATCGGCGGGTGCTCTGAAGCAAGAAGTTTTATTTTTTCAGAAAGGAATTTTTTAAGTTCTGTCCCTTTTAAATCAGATTTATGAGGAATGTTTTTATATCCGCTTCCGGGGGCTGTTGTAGTAACCTGGTCATTTCCATCTGTTAAAATAAGGGGAAAATCAATTCTCTGGATTATATTTTGAAATATAAATGTAAGATCTGAATTGGGTGACTCTGTGTTGGCTATATACTCTAAACTACTCGCATATAATTTTACAATTTCTTTTTCACGTTCCTGCAGTCTGACCACAATGTTTTGAGTGTAGTAAAGAGTTCCGAAGGCAATTGCAGCTCCTATAACTATTAAAACGAGCTTAATATTCATAGAGGCAGGTCCACCTGTCATTTTCATTTCAATTTCCTTATAAAAATTAACTCGATGAAATTTACGAAACTGTTTTCGCTAATTAAAAAAAGAAAGGGTAAAAAGGATTCTATAATTCAATCGTCTGGTCTCTCTTTGGTCCAACGGAAATCATACTAATTTCAAATCCTCCTTGTTGCGAAATAAACTGCAGATAATCTTTTGCCTCGCCAGGTAATTGATCAAAGCTAGTCAAATTAGAAAGTTCGGATTTCCAGCCCGGAAGTGATTCATAGATAGGAATAACTTGCATCATTTGATTTTCATTTGTCGGGAAAGATTTTAATCGCTTACCGTTAATTTCATAACCAACACAAACTTTTATATTATCGAAATGGCTTAACACATCTAACTTGGTAATTGCAGCTCTTTCAATTCCATTAATCATTTTAGAATAGTTGAGTAAGAAAGCATCAAACCATCCGCATCTTCTTGGTCTGCCGGTTGTTGCGCCAAACTCAGCGCCAATTTTTCTTAGTTGTTCACCATCATCATCTAAAAGTTCAGTCGGGAACGGACCTAACCCTACGCGTGTAGTATATGCTTTCACAATTCCAATTACGGAAGAAATTTTTGTTGGCGGAATACCAGAACCGGTACACGCACCGCCCGAAGTTGGGCTCGATGAAGTTACGTAAGGATAAGTGCCGAAATCAACATCGAGCAATGCACCCTGAGCGCCTTCCAATAATATTGATTTTCCTTCTTCCAAAGCAGAGTTAAGGTAGAGCGGAACATCTGTAATATACTGATCTATAGCATCATCGAATGCTAAATATTCTTTGATTATTTCATTTACGTCAAGTTCTTTTTGATTGTAAACCTTTTTAAGGAGATTATTTTTTTCTTCAAGATTCTGTTTTATTTTTTCTTCAAGAACTTTTTTATCAAGGAGGTCCACAATTTTTATTCCCTTCCTGGCATATTTATCAATATAACATGGTCCAATGCCGCGACCAGTTGTTCCAATTTTTGATGAACTGCTTTCGCTAAGTGAATCTAAAAGTTTATGGTAGGGCATAATTAAGTGTGCATTGTGGCTGATAAAGAGTCTTCCCTTGATGCTTATACCCATTCCTTCTAATAAAGAAATTTCATCAAGAAGAGCTTTTGGATCAATTACAACACCGTTACCAATTACACAGAGAACTTTTTCTCTAAGAATTCCGGAGGGGATAAGATGAAGAATAAATTTTTTATCACCGATCTCAACCGTATGCCCTGCATTAGCACCGCCTTGATATCGAACTACAATATCAAATCGTTCGCTTAAAATATCAACAATTTTTCCTTTGCCTTCATCGCCCCATTGGCTGCCGACAATAACAGTTACACTCATTTATGCCTCGGATATAATTTAGGTGGGTAAAAACTCCGGCAAAATTTTGCCGGAGTTATAAAAAATTTATAATTATTTGAAACTTTCAACTGCCTCGTCAACAGAAGTATAATGTTCGAAAATTGTAATAAGTTTTGTGATGATAAGAAGACTTTCAATTTTTTCTGTTGCGTTAGCCAGTTTCATAACGCCGCCGCCATTTTTTACGGTTGTATATCCGCTAATTAACATTCCAAGTCCGGAACTATTCATAAATTTTGTCTCTGACAAATCAATAATAATATTCTTCTTTTCTTCATCGAGTAGTTTATGTAGAAGATCGCTAAACTCTTGGGCTTCAGGTCCACCCAACACGTTTCCTTTTAACTCGACTATTACTGCTCCGTATTTTTCGACTTGTTTGACCTTCATAGTTTCTCCTCAAGTTTGATTACAAGTTAGTTATCAATTTTGTCTAATCCAATACCGATTGAAAATAAAGAATGGAGATAATCATTTACAAATATTTATATTGGACATTAAATTATTGAATAGACTTGTAAAAAGAAAGCTAATTTAAGTCTCGTAATTTTTGTGATATATCTTCAGAGACTTCTGAAAAAATAAGATTATACAGAATGGTAACATTTTTAATAGCACACGGATGACGCGGATTTAACGGATTTTGATCTGCGTAAACCTGCTTAATCAGTGTTCTTCTGCGTGCCATTAATAATTTTTCAGAAGTCTCTCTTCAATAAATCATAAGTTTTAGAGGAACATTAAACAGAGACTGTCGTCTAAAAACATGGAAATAGTAAAAGATCACGAACAGTTTGATTTTACTGAATCAAAAAGTGAAAAGGAAGAAGACTTTATTCTAATTCGTTCTTTTATTAGCGGCGAGGAATCTACTTTTAGGATTCTTGTATATAAGCATAAAGATAAAGTGAGGAATTTAATTTTTCTTACTTTAGGCGATACTGAATTTGTGGATGATATCTCTCAAGACGTTTTTATTAGTGTTTATCACAAACTGAATGAATTCCGTTTTGAATCAAAGTTTACAACTTGGCTTTACAGAATTACAGTAAATAAATGCAGGGATTACCTTAGAAAGAAGAGGGTTCGAAGCATCTTTGTTCCCATCAAGGATACCGACACAGAATACGGTACCGGGCCTTTTTCTGAAGATGTAGATATTCCGCAGTTAGTTAGAAGCTCGATTGAAAAATTACCCGAAAAACTTAAAATACCGCTTGTGTTGAGAGATATTGACGGATTGAGTTATAAAGAGATTGCCGATAAGTTAGGTATTGAGGTCGGTACTATAAAATCAAGAATTTTCCGGGCACGTGAAAGTCTAAAAATAATTCTTGAACCATATCAAAAAGAGTTAAGGGCATACTGAAGTGGCTGAACAACTGAAAAATAATTTTCTTGGCTTTACAAAAGTCAAAAAACATGCGTGACAGAATAAAAATATTAACACGCGCACGCGGACTTGAAAATGCAATTATTGTATTCATTCTACTTTTTTTATTCAATCTTATTTTTCCTCAGCATGATTCGCTATTGCTATTCATCGGCAACGAAATTCTTGTCTTCATCACAGTCTTTTTCTCTTTCAATTATGTATATGGTTTTCTTAATTCAAAAGTCGATTCACCGCTATCGTTAGTGCTGAATGCCGGAATATTAGCAGCTTTAATTTTTTTCATTATCTCTACTGTTAAAGCGTTACTGGCAACTCAAAACAACGGCAATGGAATAGGTCTTTTTAATTCGCTTTTCTCTGTGCTTCTAAGCTCTGTTTTTATAGGCGCCACCGTTTATATCTTCTCGACATTCCGTGAATTATCTTTCCTACGTCAAAAGAAAGATCCAAGCACCTACTTCAATACAATGCTTGCATTTTTTGCTTTAAGTTTTCTCTCAAATTTATTTTTAAAGTTCGATCCAACTTTTGATTACCCTAAAGATTCATTTTATGATGTAACAACTGTATTAATATTTTTAAACTCTTTACGCGTTTCCTGGATTGCATTCTTAACGAAAAGGCAAAAATATTATTTACTAATAATATCGGTTGTTCTTTCAGTATTATTTGCTCTGGATTACTCCATTGTAATTGAAAACAGCATTATGCGTAAAATGCTTATTGCTTTTTCACCCGGTCTTCACACCTTTATAAGTTTAGTAATGATTTACGGCATCATAAGTTTTGGTGTAATCTTTTTTACCACTCTTTTTCATTTGCCTACCGCCGAAGCATTCGACCGTAAAGCGGACGAAGTTTCTTCGATGATGGATCTTACAAAACTTATCACTCAAGTTTTTGATTTTAAGGAATTGGCAGAAACCATTACAACTATTACTACACGTGTCTGTAATGCAGATTCTGCATGGCTCATTACTAAGAAAGACAATAATATTGAACTCGGCTCAGTTCATAATATCGGGTTTGTTGATGCCGATAGAGTTACAAATCAACTGTTTGGTTCTGGCGAAAACAATTACGACACAATTGAAATCGTCCAATATGACACTGTTAATCCAATTATAAAAAATAATGAACAGACTTTCAAATCAATTGCAATTGCACCTTTGAAAGTTCATGGAATTGTTAACGGTTATCTTTTTGCTGCAAGGCAGAGGGATAATAATTTTGATCCGGATGAGAAAAAAGCGGTTCAAGCTTTTGCAGATTATGCGGCAGTTGCTCTCGAAAATGCAAAACTGATTGAAGAGTCAATCGAAAAAGAACGGCTCGAAAAAGAATTTGATGTTGCACGCGACATACAAAGGAAAATTCTTCCAAGCACAATTCCAACTTCAGACCAGTTGCACATATCAGCGCTATTTGTACCGGCATTTGAAGTTGGCGGTGATTACTATGACTTTTTTGAACTCGAAGACGATAGACTTGGATTTGTAGTAGCCGATGTTTCGGGCAAAGGAATCAGTGCCGCTTTTATTATGGCAGAAGTGAAAGGAATTTTTGAATCTCTCTCAAAAATAATATTTAATCCGCGAGAACTTTTGATTAATGTGAATAACATTTTAAAAGTAAGTCTGGATAAAAAAAATTTTGTTACTGCAATTTATGGTGTTATAAACAAAAAGACCGGCGTTCTGAATTTTGCAAGGGCTGGGCATACACCTATTCATGTCTGCAGTTCCGAAAAGATTAAGCGTCTTCAGCCCGCCGGCATTGGATTGGGTCTTGATTACACTGCCGGTTTTGCCGCTTCAATAAAAGAAATGGAAATTCAATTGAAGAATAATGATATTATAATTTGTTATTCAGATGGTATTCCCGAAGCTAAAAATAAATTAGAAGAAGATTTTGGATATGATAGATTAGATTCTTTATTAGTGAAAAATTACTCTGAGAATCTGGATAGAATTTCAAATAACATAATGAAAGAATTGGCTGTATTTTCTGAAAGTCATTCTCAACACGATGACATTACATTGGTAATTTTTAAGTGGAATCAAAAAAAATAATAAAAGCAGGAGTCATTTAATGGCGGATTTCAATGTCAACTTACGAGGAGTCGGTTCTGTGAGTGTGATTGATGTGAAAGGGTATCTTGATGCTCATACCGCGCCGGAGCTCGAAAATATCTTCAACAAATTACTTGATGAACGTCAGTTCAGAGTTGTAGTTAATTTTAACGAGTTGAAGTATATAAGCAGCGCCGGGCTTGGTGTTTTTATGGCTTACGTAGAAACAATGAGAGAAAACAGCGGTGATATCAAGTTCTCTAATATGAAAGAAAATGTTTACAACATTTTCGATTTACTCGGCTTCCCAATTTTATACGAATTCTTCAAAGAAGAAAAAGAAGCTCTTCAAAAATTTGATTCTCAAGGTTAAGTTTGAATTCTTCTAATAAAATATTTGAGAAAGAACTTCTTATTAAAAGTACAACTGACAATCTTGCTCTGATAAGAGAGTTTACAAAATCTGCGGCAGAAGAAAGCGGGTTTTCCGATGAAACAATCGGCAAAATAATTCTTGCTGTAGATGAAGCATGCACTAACATTATTAAACACGCCTACAAATTTTCTCCCGATGGTAACATTTTTATCTCTATAAAGTTTGAAGAGAGCAAATTTATTATTACAATAACCGATGAGGGTAATCACTTCGATCCTGCACGTGTGCCGGAACCCGACTTAATTCATTACTATAAACAGAAGCGTGCCGGCGGACTTGGCGTGTTTCTTATAAAAAAACTTATGGATGAAGTTAAGTACTCCACTCTTACCGGAAATAAAAATCAAGTTATTTTAGTAAAATATCTTTCCTAATTGTCATGCAACAATTAGATAACAATGCCGCGCTTAGAAATTTTTCTGCTCTTGTAGATTTTAGCAATCTTATTAATTCAACGCTTGATTTAAATTTTACACTCAATAATATCCTGCTTACATGCTTTGGGAAGTTTCATACTACAAAGGGATTAATTGCGCTTTTTAATGAAGGGAATAATCTTGAAATAAGCGCTGTAAAAGGAATTCCAAAACAAATTTTAGAAAATTTTCCAAAGATTTCCTTTGGTGAATATAAATCAGATAAACTTATAAATGAATTCGTTCAACGCAATAACTTTTCCGTTCTTCGGGAAATTCATTCTACGGATGGACTTAAAGGGATAATAATTCTTGGGCAAAGATTAACTAATAAACCATACGAAGATGAAGATATTAATTTTCTGAAAACGATTCTAAATGTTGGTTCAACTGCAATTGAAAATTCTATTGTTGTTGAAAAATTGAAAAAGGCGAATCGTAATCTTGACGCTAAAGTTAACCAGCTTAGCTCACTTTTCGATTTGAGTAAAGAATTCAGCGGCATTTTGCAGATCGAAATGGTAAGCAAAATGCTTGTCTATTCTTTAATCGGGCAGATGATGGTTTCTAAATACTCAGTTATATCATGTGCGGGAAATATTCTCAATTTTTTAGAGAATCGCTTTGATGAAACACATCTTAGAACTGCTCTTAAAAGTTGTGATACAAACCAATTTATTAAACCGATGACACGATACGAATTTGTTGAAGAACTTAAACCATTCGCCGAGGTTGGTGTTGACCTAATTGTACCAATGCAGATTAAAGGAGAAACCAAAGGATTGATCCTTCTTGGGAAACGGATTAACGAACTTCAGTACACCCAATCTGATATTGAGTTTGTATCTTCTGTGGGAAGTCTTGCTATTATTTCGATCGAAAATGCACGCTTGTTTAAGGAAACGCTGGATAAGCAACGGCTCGAAAAAGATCTTGAGACCGCTCGGAATATTCAAAATAATTTATTACCAAAATCAATTCCGGTTCTTTCTAATTTTGAAATAGCTGCTTTTAATAAATCTGCACGCATGGTTGGCGGAGATTATTATGATATAGTTAAACTGGAGAACAACAATGTTTTGTTTGCCATTGCAGATGTATCCGGTAAAGGTGTTCCTGCCGCTTTGTTGATGGCTAACATTCAAGCATTTCTAAAGTCTATTTGTAAAATGAAACTTCCGCTTGCAGTCGCAACAAATCTTATGAATGATCTCGTTGCCGAGAATACTACTATGGGGAGCTTCATAACATTTTTCTGGGGAATCATTGATAACGAAAAGAAAGAAATCAGTTATGTTAATGCAGGCCATAACCCGCCGCTTCTAATTCGAAATGGAGAAATTACTAAACTAAAAAAAGGCGGAATGATATTAGGTGTTATGCAAACAGTAGTTCCATATCTTTCAGAAGTTGTGCAGCTTCAAAGCGGAGATGCAATTGTTCTTTTTACAGATGGCATTACCGAAGCAATGAATGATAAATGGGAAGAATATTCAGACAAAAGACTTGAAGAACTTGTGCGTCAAAAATATCAAGAAAATTCTCACAACATTCTCTCTCACATTAGATTCAGTGTAGAAGATTTTACTCATGGCGCCGAGCAATCCGATGACATAACATGTCTTGTGATAAAGGTGAAATGATATGAAAGAGATATTCAAAAAATTTTGGATCAAAAATCAGAAAAAATTTATCCTTGCATACACTGTTGTTCTCTTGCTAATCGGTATTGCGAATTTCTTTTTCATATTTGAGGTCACTGCACAGTCGAACGATGAATGTCTTTGGATTGAAAAGAAATCCGCAGACGGT
>JAJYXU010000129.1 GCA_021801605.1 Bacteroidota bacterium | reverse complement strand
GCGGGCTTGATATATATAACGGAAGATGTATTGCGTGTCATAATTTCGATAAGAAAGTTGTGGGACCGCCGTACAATTCTACTATGCCTAAATATGAAGGGAAGAAAGATCTTCTTGTAAAATTTATTCTTAATCCTGTCAAAGTAAATCCTGATTATCCTGCTATGCCAAATCAAGGATTGAAACCGAAAGAAGCAGAAGCTGTAGCTGATTATCTTTTGAAAACGTACAAAAAGGAGAAATAAAATAATCTAATATTGCCGATATGAAAAAAAGCCCCCAACGGGGCTTTAAGTAATAGTTAAAAAGCTATCCAACAAGATAAATATAAATTATTGTTGTCAGATGCAGCACGGCCTTGCCCATCGTAATTGTCGCTGTTACCGTTAAACTTACTGTAAGCAACATATTGAACTGCTAATTTAGTGTTGTACCATGGCAAGTAATCAAATTCAAATATGAAACCGCTACTGTTGGGAGTTCCATTTATACTTCCATTAACACTTTCTGGCGCATATAATAGTGCATCACCATCACCAGTTATTGAAAAATAACCCAAAGAGAATCCAATTTGACTATGCAAATAGTAATTACCTACAAGTCTAAATGAGTCTAAACTTCCCGATTGATTTACTGCACTCCCGGTTGTAAAAGCTGCATCCAAAGTTCGTGATTCATGAATCCATGAACCATGTGCAGTGAACATATTATCTGCAATTACTTTTTCAATATTCAGATCAAAGCCAACATCAGTATATTGATTTGTTAATCCTGCAATGCCGGTGGGATAAAGATTAGCGGATAACCCGTATGTTCCAAGTTCTAAATAAAAAGTTTCCCATTGTTTTTGTAGAGCAAGACGCCAATAAGGTGCAACTGATTTTAGAACGCTGGTAGAGCTTGTATCTGGAGGATTTTGGGCTCCTTGTTGAGCAGATCTATAAAGAGTAATTTCAGTATAGATTAAATTATTCCATAAACTGTAAACACCGAGACCGGCAACACTCTGAGCTAATCCACCTTCGATTAGTGTGGCTGCCATTGGGTTTGGTGAGACAGAAGATGAAGTATAAGGGAATCTCCAGCTTGGTGTGCTGTTCCAAATATCCTGCATTGAAGGATTATTATTTAAAGTGAGACCATATGTAAAACTTTCATCAGCTAATTCTGTTTGATCGGCAAATCGTATTTCTGAATTGTCTAAACCGATGGTGCCGGATTGATCGCTGTACGTAACCTGGATAAAACTTCCAATTTTTGGAGTGATGGCACCTCCATAGAATAAACTAAATTGCTGAGGAAGAGAAAAATTTCCGTTTTGAGTAGATGGCTGTTCTTTACTCTTGTAAGTATAGGATGCAATCATCATTGCAGAAAGAGGTGAAGATTTAGTTATTCTTAATGCTACGGTTTCACTATCAGACATTGCTTGAATAGTTTCGGAAGCAACCAAAGTGTATCCGTTTAGTTTGAATAGTTTTCCAAAAGCATTAAGCTCTGGAAATATTGTATGACAAGTGTTGCATGACATGTTCGTCTGCCGTGCAAAACTGGGAATAGAATATATATTATTATTCAGTATTACGAGAAAGAGTAAGATAAAGATTGCGTTTTGTGAAACCCATCTATATTTATTTCTCATACTGTTCTCCCGCGGTTGATTATTTTTTCTTGAGCTGACGGATATAGTTAACTAATCCCCAGCGTTGTTTTTCAGTAAGAGCGTCTTTCCAAGAAACCATTGGTGGGTTGCCAGTTGTTATTTTCCAGAAGATGGCACCATCGGATTGTTCCTGTACTTTTTCCGATGTTAGATTTTTTGGTTTTGGATTCAATGCAGCTGCAGCCGGTCCATTGCCTTCTCCTTTATCACCATGACAGCTTGAACAATTTGTTGTAAATACAATTTTTGCATCTTTTGTCACTTTAAGATCTGATGCCAAAGGATTCTTCATTTTATCGGCAAATGGAGGAGCTTTCCATTCAGTTCTACCGCCTTGATTAAAAACATTGATCATGTTATCTGAATTATTTTTAATAGTTGAGGCAAAAATAAATTTGGACAATGTAAAAGCCAGCATAAATAAAATAGTAACTCGTAATATTAATTTGTGTCTCATTTATTATTTCTCCTTTAAAATTTGATGTGGAATGACTTATCACCTAATCTATTAACAGAATATCACCATAAATAATTTCCATTAACTACTAACTCAAGTTGGCCGCTTGGTTTGGTAAACCGTTAAAACGGTTCAGAAAATAAACTTTTTTCTCAAGGCTGTCCAAAAAGTCCTTTGTGTATCTTTATGTCTTTGAGTCTTTGTGGCAATATGTGAAATTTTTCAATTATTACCACATTTTTTTCGCCACTAAGTCACCAAGACTCTAAAAAACACTAAGAAAAATTACTTTCGACAACCTCAAACAAACATTGAAATATTAACCGTTTCAACGGTTTTTAAATCTCCAAGATTCAAACGGTCAACTTGGCTTACTAAATTAATTTATTTTCACTTCGACAATATATTGACGTTTCTATTCTTCGGTAGGATTTGTGAAAGATCAAAAAACATTACTTTTAGTGGAGGATGACGAGCTTTTAGCAATGACTGAAATCCGCTGGCTCAATAAGGCGGGTTATAAAGTAATACACGTAATTAACGGTGAAAAAGCAGTCGAGATTGTCCAAGAATGTAAAGATCAAATTGATCTGATTCTGATGGATATAAATCTTGGAAGCGGAATTGACGGAACTCAAGCAGCTCAGGAAATACTAAGAGATCACGATATACCGTTATTATTTCTCTCTTCTCACACCGAACATGAAATCGTTGAAAAAACAGAACAAATTTCTTCTTACGGATATGTTGTAAAAAACTCCAATGATGTTGTACTACTTGCCTCAATTAAAATGGCGTTCAAACTTTGTGATGCTAATAAGGAATTGAAATCTAAAGAAAAAGCTTTGAGCGAAAATCAGGCAAGATTAAGAAGAGCTGAATTTATATCGAAAGCAAGAAACGGGGAACTGCATGGACATATGAATCTAAAGCAGATTGAGGAGAGATTACTAAAATTACAGATAGGCATTGATTGTTCTGAAGATGCAATTTTCATTACCGATAAAGATGGAAAAATTGAATTTACCAATCATGCATTTGAAACAATCTATGGTTTCAGCCCTGAAGAAATAATTGGTAAGACACCTCGCATCATCAAATCAAATTTATTACCTCCGGTAGTCTACGAAAATTTTTGGTCCACATTATTGTCTAAAAATTCGGTTAATGGAGTGATCCAAAATAAAACCAAAAATGGACGCTTAATTACAATCGAAGGATCAAATAATCCGATCTTAGACCAATCAGGTGAAATTATTGGCTTCCTTGGTATTCATCGAGATGTTACAAAACGCAAACATTTCGAAGATTCGTTACACGAAAGTGAAGAAAAGATGCGTGTTCTTGTTGAAGGAACTCCTTACTTTTTCTTTTACACACAGGATACCGAAGGTAATGTAACATACATTTCACCTTCTGTTAAGGGGATAACCGGTTATAATGTTGAAGATTGGATTGGACAAAAGCACTGGTTTGCAACCAATTCTAATATTAACGCTTTGGCTAAAGCAAAAACTCACTTACACCTTGCAGGTAAAGACGAATCTGGAGCTACCTTTGTTGAAGTTAGACATGCCGATGGAAGCGATATTTTGTTGGAAGTATATGAACATCCGGTGATTAGAAATAATGAAGTTGTCGGACTTCATGGTGTGGCACATGATATTACAAAGCGAAAGAGAATAGAGGAAGAATTAAAACAATCAGAACTACAGTATAAAACACTCTTCGAACATGCCAATGATGCAATTATAATTTTCGAGCCGGAAGAGGAAATTATTTTGGAAGCTAATCGTAGAGCATGCACTACTTATGGATTCTCAAAATCCGAATTCATAGGCATGAGTCTTAAATCCATTTCTAAAAATATTCAAGCCGGAGAAAAACAGTTACAAAAGTTACTCATGCAGGGAACCAATGAAGAATTTGAAACCGAACAATTCAGAAAAGATGGAACTGTTATTCATTTACTTATAAATTCTTCTATCATAGATTATAAGGGAAAAAAGGCGGTACTCTCTATTAACCGCGATATAACCGCGCGTAAACGAATTTATGAAGAGAGTATTTACAATCACTCACTTCTCGAAGCTACAATTGAATCAACGGCAGATGGAATTCTTGTAGTTGATAGAAATGGTAAAATTTCAAAAACTAATAAGAAGTTTGCAGATCTCTTGAATATACCGGCATCACTTATTGATTCAGGAGATAATAACAATTTAATAACTTACACTTTAGATCAAATCAAGGATCCGGATGCATTTATCAAGAAAGTAGAAAAATTATACGCAAATCCAGAATTACAAAGCTATGACACTTTTGAATTCAAAGACGGACGTACTTTTGAACGGTTATCAATTCCTCAGAGATTAGAAAACGAAATTATCGGCAGAGTGTGGAATTTCCGCGATATTACAGAACATAAACGTATAAAAAAAGTACTTGAAGAAAGTGAAAAAAAATACAAAGATTTATTTGAGAAATCGGAAGACGCGAACTTAATTATTATTAATGGAAGATTTGTTGATTGTAATGAGGCAACCGTAAAGATGCTTCGCTACAATAACAAGAAAGAACTTTTAGATACCCACCCTTCAGAATTATCACCGGAAATGCAGCCTGATGGAAAAACATCATTTGAAAAGGCAAATGAAATGATGAGTATTGCTTTAGAAAAAGGGAGCAACCGCTTTGAATGGAACCATAAAAAAGCTGATGGTGAAGTTTTTTTAGTGGAGGTGCTGCTGACTGCTATTGATATTAATGGTGAGAATAAAATTCTTCATACTGTTTGGAGGGATATTACCGAGCGGAAAAAGTCAGAGCGGTTGCGCGAAGCGCTTTATGAAATTTCTGAAGCGACATTTGTTGCAACAGATATGGATGCTCTTTACAAAAGAATTCATGAAGTTATCTCCACTCTAATTACAGCCAGGAATTTTTATATAGCAATCTATGATGAAAAGTTGAATCAAATTTCTTTTCCCTATTTTGTTGATGAATATGACCTGCCTCAGCCGCCTAAAAAAATTGGTAAAGGGCTTACCGAATATGTTCTGAGAAATGGTAAAGCAATGTTGGTTGATTCAAAATTAGATATGCAATTGAGAGAAGCGGGGGAA
Organism: Bacteroidota bacterium; assembly: GCA_021801605.1. Lineage (GTDB taxonomy): Bacteria > Bacteroidota > Ignavibacteria > Ignavibacteriales > Melioribacteraceae > Fen-1258. The sequence continues at coordinate 34,504 of JAJYXU010000129.1, read as the reverse complement.
GTTGAACTCATCGGCTCACCTCAAGCTATCTGGCTCGGTGTTCCGCTTAATGTTAATGGAAAAACAATTGGCGTTATTGTGGTTCAAGATTACGAAAATGAAAATGCTTACGATGAAAAAGCAATGCAGCTTTTAACCTATATAGCCGAACAAGTTGAGCAGGTTATTGAAAGAAAAAGAAGCTCTGACGAAATCAAAAAAATCTCAGATGAACTGCGTCAGCTTAACCAGACAAAAGATAAATTCTTCACCATCATATCACACGATTTAAAGAATCCGTTTCAATCTATTAATAGCGCTCTTAAACTAATGTTGAGCGAAGACGAAGCTCTCACCGAAGAAGAAAGAAATAATTTTTTATATGGGATTCTAAATACATCCACAAAAGCTTATTCGTTGTTAGAAAATTTATTGATATGGTCCAGGCATCAAATGGGAAAAATGGATTTTAATCCGGAAAGAATTGAATTATTCGAAGAAATCATTGTTACCATAGAGCTTTTGAAAAATAGTGCCTTACTAAAGAATATTACTTTAACAAATAAAATTGATCGCGGTATTTACGTCATTGCTGATAGAAATATGCTGAATACTGTAATTAGGAATTTAGTTACCAACGCAATTAAATTTACTAGAGAAAACGGTAGTGTTGAGATAGAATCAAAGATTAATGATGACAATGTAGAAGTAACTGTAACTGATAATGGAATAGGAATACCGGCAGAAAGTTTAAGTAAGCTTTTTAGAATTGATCAATCAATTTCAACTCAAGGGACAAAAAATGAAACCGGTACAGGATTAGGTCTAATTTTATGTAAGGAATTTGTTGAAAAAAATAGAGGGAAAATCCACGTTGAGAGTGACCCCGGCATCGGAACTAGAATTATTTTTACATTACCAATTGAGTTATAAGTTCTATTTGTCCCCTATATCTTCCGATATACTATAAAAATTATTTTACCTTACTTGTCATTTGATTATATTTAATTGTGAGTAAAAAAAATCCACATATTGCAGAAAAGATCGTCACTGAATTAAGAAACGCTCTTGCACCTTTATTTGGTGATAACCTTGTTAGAATAATGCTTTTTGGCTCCTACGCAAATCTAGATTATTCGCATGACTCCGATATTGATATTATTGTTCTTACAAAAGATAATGAATCGGAACAAATAGATTTAAACGAACAAATAAATATTTTGTGTGTTGATCTATCTCTAAAATATGGGGTGGTAATATCTGTTATAATTAAAAATTCTAAACAGTTTGATGAGTTTTCTGATATTCTTCCTTTCTATAATAATATAGTTACTCATGGAGTAACTGTTTATGGATAACACAATAAAGTCACTTTCAGAATATCGTCTTTCAAAATCGAGGTCTGACTTAGAAGCAGCAAAAATTCTTTTTCATTCAAAGTAATTTATACACTCAATCGGTAAACCGTTCTTATTATTCAATCTTTCATGCTGTTCGTGCAATGTTGGCTTTTGATAGATTTGACTCTAAAAAACATTCAGGCATCATAGCTTACTTTAATGAGCATTATATTAAAACAGGTTTCATCGAAAAAGAATATTCTGTCTATATAATGTCGGCAGAACGTATCCGTACGGAAAGTGACTATGATGATCTTTTTGTTGCTTCAAAAGATCAAGCTGAAAAGCAGATAGAGAATGCTGAAAAATTTATTATGAGAATCTCTTCTTCCATAAAAGAAAAGTATTCGTCTTCCGTCTAGCTTATGCCCTCCACTGTTTTCTAATTCTTCCTCTTTACAAACTTATTCCCATTTCAATAAAGTATTCGGCATTTGGCGCTGGTGCAGACGGATTGCCCGGCAGAAGATACTGATACAACTTTGCAAAATTATCAGCAGAAATATTCTTCCTTATAAAAGCTTCTAAAAAGTGTAATCAACATTAAACTTTTTTATCTTTGGCTAAGCTTTCTGCTTTCAGCAGCCGGCTATCAGATAATCTCAATCATGGAAACTAATGTTGAATGTCCTAGAATCATTACAACTTTCTACAAATTTTCTTGAGAAGAAAGGAATAGAATCACCGCGATTAAATGCCGAACTTCTTCTAGCTGAGATTCTAAATTGCAAACGCCTGGACTTATACTTGAAGTTCGATCAGCCGCTCAAAGAAAATGAAGTTGATAGATATAGAGAATGGATTTCACGCCGGGGAAAATTTGAACCACTCCAATATATTATTGGTAAGGTTGAGTTTTTTGGTTTGCAATTCAAAGTTACTCGCGATGTTCTAATACCGCGCTCTGAAACAGAAATCTTGGTTGAAGAAGTTATCAATTTCTGTAAAAGTAAATCCGGATTGAAAATACTAGATATCGGAACCGGAAGCGGAAATATCCCGATTGCACTTGCAAAGAATTTAACCAATGTTGAGATTACAACGGTTGATGTCTCCGCAAAAGCACTTGAGATTGCAAAAGAAAATGCTCTTCTGAACGGTGTTGAATCGGGAGTTAAGTTTATTCTTTCTGATGTTAATCACTTAAAGATCGAAACCGGTTTGTTTGATATTGTGATATCGAACCCTCCGTACATTAGTGCAGAAGAATATCCCACCCTTCAAAAAGAAATTATAGATTATGAACCGTCTATTGCATTAACTGATTCAAATGACGGTTTGGATTTTTATAGAGCAATTGCAGAAAGATCAAAATCATTTTTGAAAAAAGAGGGCAAACTCTTTCTCGAAATTGGAAAAGGACAGTTTGAAGATGTTGAGAAAATACTTTCAAAAAATGATTTCCATAATATTGAGATCATAAAAGATTATCAGCAAATTGAACGGGTAATATCCGGAGAATTGAAATGAGAGCGTTGGTTCAAAGAGTTTCTGAAGCATCGGTAACTATTAATGAACCGGCATATGTCTCTGAAATAAAAAAAGGAATGGTAATTCTTCTCGGCGTTAAAGATGGCGACACAGATGAGGACCTTTCTTTTGTGGCTGATAAATGTTCGAACCTAAGAATTTTTGAAGATGAAAATGAGAAGATGAATTTTTCTTTGAAAGATATTGACGGAGAAGTTTTAGTTATATCACAATTCACACTTTACGGAGATGCAAGGAAAGGAAACCGTCCTAGTTTTATAGAAGCCGCACGCCCGGAAATTGCCGAAGAGATGTACAATAAATTTATTCAGCGGATGAAGAGTAATCTCGACAATGAAAAAGTGAAACACGGAATATTCGGTTCGATGATGCTTGTAAAAATATTTAATGATGGTCCTGTCACGATCATTATTGAATCAAAAGGTGAGAAGAGGGAGTAGATTGCACTCAACAATCATGGTTTTCATAGATGGTGTTGGAATCGGAAAAGAAGATTATCAGAATAATCCTTTTTTCAAATACGGATTCAAAACGTTCTCTGAAATATTCGGTGCGATACCTCATCTCGGCAGACAGAAATTAAAAGAAGAAAATGCATTTTTCTTCCCGGTAGATCCTCTTATGGGCGTTGCTGATATACCTTTAAGCGGCACCGGTCAAACATCAATATTTTGCGGCGTCAATGCATCAAAGATGATCGGAAAACATTTTGGACCTTACCCGTATTCAACACTGGTCCCGGTGATCAAAGAGAAAAATATCTTTCTTGAATTCATGAAAAGGAAAAAGAAAGTCGCATTTGCAAATGCTTATCCTAAAGTATTTTTCGATTATGTTAATTCAGGTAGAAGAAGATTAAGCGTGACAACTTTGAGCTGTATTATGAATGGAATGAGGTTGAATAAAATATCAGATATTCATAAAGGTAATGCGCTCAGCGCAGAGATAGACAATCATCGTCTTGTTGAACGGATGAATTATAAGCTGCCGATTATTAAAGCGGAGATAGCAGCAAATAGACTTTTACGGATCGGTTCTAAAAATCATTTTACGCTATTTGAGATATTTCACACAGATCATTTAGGACACGGCAGAAATATTGAATGGCTGGAATACACAACCGGTGTACTGGATCGCTTTCTTTATCACTTAATTACTAATCTGACAAAAGATATGACGCTTGTTGTCTGTTCAGATCACGGAAACTTTGAAGACCTTTCAATTAAAATGCATACGCTTAATCCTGCAATAGGAATTTCAGCCGGAAAAAACTCGGAATACCTTTCTAAAAAAATTAAAAAATTGTACGATATCAAACCGGCTATAATGGAGATGTATGATTGAATAACTATCCGCTCATAAGGTTTGTGATAATCTTTATAGTTGGAATTATAGCTCAATCAATTTTACACGTACACATATCTGCAATAATTATTCTTTTTACTCTTCTACTCATCTTCACAATTGCTCTGCTCTTTTTCAAAAAAGATAAACTGGAATTCGTCAAGAACATTTTTCTTTATTTAGCAATTCTGTTATTCGGCGCGGTCTATCTTGGCTTATTCAATCAAACTGAAGTTCGCTATCCTTTCCCGGAACCAAAGTATTCAAATGTAAAAATTGATGGAACCATCAACAGATTGGAATTAAAACGGGATGGGAGGATCAATCTATATTTAATCAGTGACTCTGTTAAGATAAAAGAGGAATCCTATAACGAAAAATATAATCTTTTCTGTGCCATCTATGATGACAATAAAAAATCAGAAAAACTATTTAATAAGCTCTCAGTTGGAAACATAATAAGTATTAAAGGAACTGTACAACAGCCAAGGAACGAAAGAAATCCGGGTGAGTTTGATTATGAAAAATATCTTAACAGCAAAGGGATTGCCGCTATTGTAAATGTTTATAATACTGATAGTGTAAAGGTTATTTCTAAAGAAGTATCTGTCATAAAGAATTTGATATTTCAGATTAGGGAAAAAATTGACGCACAAATTAGTTCACTTCATAACAAAACTACCAGCGCACTTTTAAGAGGATTAATTCTTGCCGATAGAAGTTTAATAGATTATCAGATCAATGATTATTTTATAAATGCCGGCGTTGTACATGTTCTTTCTGTCTCCGGTTTGCATGTCGGTTATATAGTTCTGATCTTTTTGGTACTCTTTAATCGTTTTAATATTTACACGCGTTACTTCTTAACATTTATTGGGCTGTTGTTCTATCTAATTCTAACGGGTGCCGATGCGCCTGTGTTTAGGTCAACAGTGATGGCATTAGTATTATTAGCGGCGCCATTAACCGGGAGAGAATATAACAGCTTAAACTCTCTCTCATTTTCAGCTCTAATTATTTTGTTGATAAGTCCAAAGGAATTATTTAATCCAAGTTTCCAGTTATCGTTTTCGGCAATCTTATCGCTTATTTTAATTTATCCGCCGCTTAAACGGTTTATTGATAATCTTCATATCAAACCAAAAGCACTTAATTGGATTATAATTTTTTGCATGACTTCAATTGCTGCTCAGCTTGGAACGCTTCCATTCACGCTTACATATTTTCACCGGCTTTCAGTTTCAGCACTTCTTGCCAACTTCATTGTCATTCCCGTTTCGGGTGCAATTGTTGCTCTCGGTATTTTATCAATTGTTATTGGTTCAATATCTCTTTGGATTGGTTCTGTAGTTGCTTCTGCAAACGAGCTGATGACATACTTTATCTATTGGTTTGTGCAATTATTAGGGAAGAAAGAATATTCGTATGTAGCTATAAATCAATTTTCGGTTTATGATGCTGTAATCTTTTATTTAATCTTAGCTCAAATATTTTACATACTCAAAAAATTTGTCACTTCTTCTGCAAAGATTATTGCAGTTATATCTTCGATTATTTTAATGGCATTACTAATGCGTTTTGATAATTATAATTTTATGCCCGGGAATACTCTCTCTGTTATGGCTATAGATGTAGGTCAAGGAGATGCATTTCTTATAAAATTCCCCAATATGAAGACAGCATTGATTGATGCCGGCGACAAAACAGAATATTTTGACAATGGCGGGCGTGTAATTCTACCTCTTCTTGATAAACTTGAAATTGATACGCTTGATTATGCATTTATCTCGCATGTAGATTCCGATCATTATAAAGGAATGGAAGCAATATTAAGAGAACACAGAGTAAAATCGGTCTATAAACCAAAGACAGATTCTTCATCTGCAAACGATTTGGAATTTGAAAGATTATTACACTCCCGGAATTATCAGCCGCACTACTATTCAAAAGAGATTCTTTCGATTGGAAATTCTCGTATTTATGTTTTGAATGATACAATAAACAATTATTTTGAGTCTCAAAATTCTAATGATAGAAGCGGAATGCTAAAATTGGTAGCCGGGCGTACTTCATTTCTTTTCACGGGCGATGCAAGCGTAACTGCCGAAGCTAAATATGTTGTTACATATAAATCATTCCTGCGGTCAAATGTTTTGAAAGTAAGCCATCATGGAAGTAAATCAAGCACAAGTGATAAGTTCTTAAAAAGTGTGAAACCGGAAATTGCAATTATCAATGCCGGAATTGCTAACAAATTCCGTCATCCTAATAAAATGATTTTAGAAAAGTTGACTGAAAATGATGTACAGATTTTTCGCACAGATAAGAATGGTGCAATACTGCTTCAATCTGATGGTAGGACGATCAACCCAATCAACTGGAAGCAGATGAAATCGGGTTTTAATTTTTAATCCAGTTCAGAGAGAGAATGCAAATAGAAGAAAACGTTTCACTTAAAAGATATAATACATTCGGTGTGGATGTTCATGCCCGGTATTTCGTAGAAATCAAAACTGAAGATGATCTGCAAGAGGCAATAGCCAATCAAGAATTCAATAAAGACAAAAAATTATTTCTCGGCGGGGGTAGCAACATTCTATTCACCAAAGATTATGATGGACTTGTTGCAAAAATTTCTACAAGGGGAAATAGAGTAGTTGAAGAGAATGAAAAAGAAGTTTTAGTAGAATCATCTGCCGGTGAAAAGTGGAATGATTTTGTAACATACTGTATCGAAAAGAATTTTTTTGGAGTTGAAAATTTATCATTGATACCCGGAACTGTAGGAGCTGCTCCAATCCAAAATATTGGCGCTTACGGCGCGGAACTGAAAGATGTTTTTGAATCCCTTGACGGAATTATGATAAATTCCGGCGAAAAAAAATCGTTCAGTAAAAGTGAATGTCAATTCGACTACCGCGATAGTATCTTCAAAAAAAAATATAAAAACAACTTTCTGATCACTAAAGTTATTTTTCGTTTGAAAAAAGAAAAGAATTTTAATCTGAACTACCGGGCATTTCAATCATATCTTAAACCGGGTGAGCAAAATAAATTAACTCTTAGAGAAATGAGCGAACTTGTGAAAAGGATAAGACGCGATAAGCTCCCGAATCCTCAGAAATACGGCAACGCCGGAAGCTTTTTCAAAAATCCGGAAGTTGACCTAAAAAAAATTAATGAACTACATGAAAGATTTATAGACCTTGTCCATTTCAAAGTAGAAGAGGATAAATATAAAATATCAGCAGGATGGTTAATTGAGAAATGCGGATTTAGAGGAAAAAACATCGGCAAAGTTGGCACATATAAAAAGCAAGCGTTAGTAATTATTAATCTCGGCGGGGCAACGGGGGATGAGATTAAAAGATTTTCGGAAAATATTCAGAAAGCTGTAGAGAATAAATTTAATATAAACTTAACTCCCGAAGTAAATATTTACTAATCATTCACTCATTTTACACAGCGATGGATTTTTAGCCACAAAGTTACCAAGACTCAAAGAATCATAAAGGATTATGTGTGAAAAAACAGTTCAAAACCAAATATTCTTGGTGCCTTAGTGCCTTCGTGGCAAAGTTTGTTTGAGGTCTGCGTAACATGAGTCATTCATTAAACATCTTACGAGGTAAACATGTCTGAACCTATTGAAGAAGGGAACCTATTTAAGAAAACTTTACAAGAAATTACACAACCGTTCAATGATCTGATGCACACTTCGCGTGCACTATTTGGGCTTAACTTATCATATGTTCTTGAGGGGTTAACATATTTTGGTGTTGTTGGTCTTTTGGCAATCTATTTTAACAATTATATCAAACTTGATGATATAAAAGCCGGTAATATGGTTGGTGTTCTTACAGCCGGAATAACATTGAGCATGCTATTCTTAGGTGCCACTGTTGATTGGATTGGTGTTCGAAAAGCAATGTTATATGCTCTTTCTTTCATGCTTGTTGGTAGAATTTTACTAACTATCGCTCCAAACCTTGGAACTACCGGTTTATGGAGTTCCTCTCACATATTAGCTATGGTGGGAATATTAGGAATAATTCTTGGTTACGGAATTTATCAACCGGCATGTTATGCAGGCGTTAAAAAACTCACAACAGAAAAAACCGCTGCTATGGGTTATGCAATGTTATACGCATTGATGAACCTTGGCGGATTTCTCCCCGGTTTAATTTCGCCACCCGTTAGAAAAGCAACAAGCATTCTTGGTGTATTTTGGGTTTATGTAGCTTTAACAGTTCTTGGAATTGCAACAGTTTATTTTATAATGACAAAGAAAGCTGTTGAAAAAGCGCTGGCAGATGCCAGCAAAGAAAGAAATGAAAGCGAGAAAGAGGACGATGATGAACTCTCAAAAATGACATCAAAAGAGAAATTGAAATTTTACATAAAAAACTTTCCACTGAAAGATCGCCGGTTCCTATATTTTATTTTTATTCTGATACCTGTTCAAACATTGTTCGCTCATAACTGGTTAACAATTCCGCTTTATACAAGCAGAGCATTCAACGGATTCGTTCAATCTAATTTTGAATTCTTTGTGAATCTTAATCCTATCTTGATTTTTATTTTGACTCCTATGGTGGCGGCTCTTACCGTAAAGAAAAATACATATTCAATGATGATCATTGGAACTTTTGTTATGGCGGTACCGACATTCATATTGGCGCTTGGACCAACAATGCCGAATCTGTTAGCATATCTATTTATAATGACAGTCGGTGAAGCAATGTGGCAGCCGAGATTTTTACAATGGGTTGCAGAAATTGCACCTAAGAATATGACCGGCATCTATATGGGTATTGGACAGTTCCCGTGGTTTTTAACAAAAGTTGTTACAAGTCTTTACTCCGGCTGGTTCTTGATGCATTATTGTCCGGCACCTGATCAAATACCATCCGTGCCAATGAATACGCAATTAATGTGGTTGATCTACGGATTCATAGCCATACTAACTCCAATTGGACTATTTTTAGCACGCGGTTGGATGATGAAGGGATTCAAATCCAAGCATGGTGAGTAGAGCAGGCAGAGGGTAAAAAACATTCTATACATGAAAAGGTGGAGATAGTTCTTCACCTTTTTATCTCTTCGATTGAACACTCTGCAATTAGTCGCTAAAATTCATTAAATTTCATTTGTAATTATTCTCTTGGAAGAGTGGACCTCGCAAAGCAATATATAATACAATGTATAATCGCAGCAGCCAATAATCTCAGATTAAGCTCGGAGAAGATTGAAACTGTTGCTCTAATACGTGAACGGTTGAACTCTGCCGAAAATCTATCCGAAGAAATCAAAAAATTTAAGAAGATAACCGAACTCTCTAAACTTGGAATCAAGCTCAACGAAATTCAGAATTTTATTGATGCAGGCAAAATTGACTTCATGAAATTCTCAGATAAATTCAAAGAACATTATTATGGTTTAGTCAGCGAAATGAATGGTGTGCTTGATGTGTTAACTCCTCAGGCAGCCAGAACAGTTTTTTTGAAAATGGACGAAAATTTTCTCAATGTAGATTTATCCAAGCACGAAGTAAAATCTAATAACGATACGATGACTAAAACAATTAAGATTACACCGGAGATTGAATTGCCAAGACGATCACGAGCAGATGAATTACGCGAAGCAATAATATTTGAAGAACTGAATAAGGGCAGCGAGCTAAATTTTGAGAATTATGAAGAGAAAGTATTGCGCCCGGTAAAAGAACTCGATTCATTTCTTAACCGCGTTATGAAATATGAGTTTACTGAAAATGAAATTAAGAATCATATCAGAATAATGAATGAGAATGCCGAGTATTCTAAAAAAATTGGATTCGAAATTCTTTCGAACATGCATTCTGTCTTTGCGCGCGGTTTAGAACTGATTGATAAAAAGAAAATTGCAGCAAGTCCAAATGTGGTTGAATCTCTGAGAGCATGTTTAATTGTAATTGTTGCTGTTGTGCGCGGTAAAGAGGTGGATATAACCGGTTATTTGAATAGAGCAGAAAGTTTTGGTAGAACTATTATCTCAAATCAAAAGGAAAGATAAATGGAGTTATATGCAGTTATAATGGCAGGCGGAGTTGGTTCAAGATTCTGGCCTCGAAGCAAAGAAAAAAAACCGAAACAGTTGATTCGAATCTTCGGCGAGAATACGATGATTCAGGATACTGTCAAACGGTTAGATGGACTAATTGCAAACGACCATATCTATATTGTTACAAATAAAATTCAGAAGTTGAGAGTAAAAGAACAACTTCCACAGATTCCCGAGCAAAATATTATTGACGAACCGTTCGGCAAAAATACTGCCGCTTGTATCGGTTTGGCTTCTGTGGTTATAAAAAGTAAAAATGAAAATGCTGTGATGATTACACTTCCGGCAGATCACTTAATTCAAGACGATGAAGAGTTTAGAAAATGTTTATTAACTGCTTCGGAATTCGCTGATAAATCAAAAGGACTGGTTACAATCGGTATAAAACCAACCCGTCCCGAAACCGGTTATGGATATATTCAGTTTGATGAAACTGAAGTTGATCAAAATATTCATAAAGTTCTCACGTTTGCTGAGAAACCTAATATTGAAACCGCACAACGATTTCTTCAAGCAGGCGATTTTTTATGGAATTCCGGAATATTTATCTGGCGCGTTGATACAATTCTTGGAGAGATGCAGAAATATTTACCCGACCTTTTCGATGGGCTGGAAAAGATCGAGGAGTCGGTTGGAACTTCTGATTTTGAGAGGGAAGTGGTTCGTGTTTATGGTCAGTTAAAAAGTATTTCAATTGACTATGGCGTAATGGAAAAATCTGATAAAGTTTTTCTTACCAAGGCGGATTTTTATTGGAATGATGTTGGAAATTGGGAAGCAGTTTATGAAATTTCGGATAAGAATGAAGACGGTAATGCTATTGTTGGTGATGTCTATACCGAGAAAGCATACAACTCGTATCTATTTTCTCCAAGAAAATTTGCCGCTGTAATTGGTGTGGAGAATCTTATAATTATCAACACGAACGAATCATTGTTGGTTTGTCATAGAAACAATGCGCAAGATGTTCGTCTGGTTGTAGAGCACCTTAAGATGAATAAACGAAATGAACTTGTATAAGATTTTCTAAAGAGATTTTTCTTATGGTCAAAAGATTATTTACTGAAGATGATGTAAAAAAAGTTCTTAAGAACGGTGATAAAGAAATTATCGTTGAAGCAGGGGCTGTTTTAACTCCGTTGGCTAAAGATAGAATTCTTCATTCCGGTTTAAAAGTTGTTGAGAACGCTTCGTCTGCTACATGTTCAGTATCAAATACACAAATAAAAATTGCCATTGGTTCAGATCATACCGGCGTAAAAATGAAAAAAATCTTATACGATTATTTGAAGAAGAAGGGTTTCGATCTGTTTGATGTCGGCACTTTTACGGAAGATTCTGTTGATTATCCGGACATAGCATTTAATGTGGCTAACCGGGTTGCAGTCGGAGAAGTTAAATTTGGAATTATATTGGATGCTACCGGAATTCCATCTGCAATTACCGCTAATAAAATTCCGGGAATTCGAGCGGCAACTTGTTATAATGAATTCTCTGCAAAAAGTTCGAGAGAACACAATGACGCAAATGTATTAGTTGCCGGCGCACGTGCTTTGGGGGAAGAAACAATAAAATCTATCGCAGATGTCTGGTTATCGTCAAAATTTCTGGGAGACCGTCATCAAAAGCGGCTGGATAAAATAAAAGCAATTGAAGAGAAGTTTTCAAAAAAGTAGAGAAAGATTTATAACACTAATCATTTATTTATTTCATCCCACAAACAGAGTATCACTATTGTATATTGAAAAAGCATTTGTAGAATCAGTCGAAAGATTAGATGAAGAAACTTATCTGATGAAAGTATTCTCACCGGCTATTGCTTGCATAGCAAAGCCGGGTCAGTTCTGCAATATCAAAGTTTCTGAAAACGATTTCCCGCTTCTGCGGAGACCTTTTAGTATATGTAATGTTGAAGGTGATTATGCTTTCTTTTTGTTCGATATTCACGGAGAAGGGACAAAAATATTATCCTTGAAGAAAAACGGAGATACAGTTGAGTTACTAGGTCCGCTTGGTAAGGGTTTTATTTACGATGATGATTATGAAACTGCTGTAATTGTCGCCGGCGGATTGGGAACCGCACCGTTTCCATTCTTAATCAAAAATATTTCTGATGAGAAAAATATAATTTGTCTCGTTGGCGGAAGATCTAAAAAACAAATCATTACGTATGGTTTGAAAAATATTGCAATTGCGACTGACAATGGTTCGGAAGGATTCAAAGGTACTGTAATTGATCTGCTGAAAGAAGAGGTCAAAAACATATCTAAGAAAAAATTTAGAATATTTGCTTGCGGTCCTAATGCAATGTTAAAAGAGCTTCAAAAATATAGCATAGAAAATAATTTTGATTGTCAAATATCAGTTGAGTGTGCAATGGCTTGCGGTTTTGGAATTTGTCAGGGCTGCCCGGTTGATTCTGCTAATGGCGAATCATATTTGCTCGTCTGTAAAGATGGACCTGTATTTAATGCCAACGAAGTGAAACTATGAATAAGGTTGACCTCTCAGTAAATATCGGCGGGTTGAAATTGAAGAATCCTGTTCTTCTTGCTTCCGGTACTGTGGGTTATGGAAACGAAATTGCAGAATTTACTGACTTAAACAAATTGGGCGGAATAGTTACTAAATCATTATCATTAAAGCCCCGTAAAGGGAATCCTCCGCAAAGAATTGTTGAAACTCCGTCAGGTATGTTAAATGCAATTGGTCTTGCTAACGTTGGTGTTGAAACATTCATTAAAGAAAAAATACCATTCTTAAAAAAAATAGATACAACTTTAATTTGTAATATCGCAGCAAGTTCGGTTGAAGAATATGTTGAATGTGTCCACATTTTGAACGATGAAGAGACAATCAAAGCATTTGAGATAAATGTTTCTTGTCCGAATGTAAAAGAAGGCGGTCTCGAATTTGGAAATGATCTTAATGCTGTCGGCAGAATTACAGAAAAAGTTAGAAACGTTACAAAGAAACCGATAATTATTAAACTTTCGCCGAATGTTTCGCGTATATCTGACTTTGCTAGAGTTGTAAAAGAAAATGGCGGCAATGCGGTCTCTGCAATCAATACTCTCGTTGGAACTTCATTTGATATTTACACACGTAAACCAAGAATAAAAAATGTAACCGGCGGTTTATCCGGTCCAGCTATTAAACCGGTAGCATTAGCAAAAGTTCTTGAGATAAAAAGAAATATAGATATTCCAATTATTGGTATTGGCGGAATAATGAATTGGAAAGATGCTGTTGAGATGATGATTGTTGGTGCATCGGCTTTTCAAATTGGTACGGTAAACTTTATAAATCCAAATGCCGGTGTTGAAATTCTTAACGGATTAAATTCCTTTTGCATGGAAAACTCAATCAAAAACATTTCGGATATAACCGGTTCATATCAGATCTAAGTATGAATATACAAGCTGCAATTGATAAACTTTTTTCGCTTCATCAATTTGGGATGAAGCTTGGTCTCGAAAACATTCTCAATTTGCTCGAACAAATTGGCAATCCTCATAAAAATCTAAAAACAGTTCACGTTGCGGGATCTAACGGAAAGGGAAGTACAGCTTCTTTCATTGCAAGTATTTTAATGGAAGCCGGCTACAAAGTTGGTATTTATACCTCTCCGCATTTTGTAAAATACAACGAGCGAATACGAATAAATGGAATTATGATTGACGATGAATATGTTGCAAAATTTGTAAATGGTCTGGAAGATTACATCGAAAAGCAGAATCCAACTTTTTTTGAAATTACAACTGCTCTAGCATTCAAATATTTCGATGATCAGAAGGTTGATTACGCCGTAATTGAGACCGGACTTGGCGGAAGATTGGATGCAACTAATGTAATTGATCCAATTGCTTCTGTAATTACTTCTATTAGTTTAGAACACACAGAGCATCTTGGCAATACTATCGAAAAGATTGCATCGGAAAAAGCTGGAATTATAAAACAGCATTCATCTGTCTTCACAGGAAGAATGCCTCAACCAGCAGAAAATGTTTTTCGGGTAAAAGCTGTACAAAGCAATAGTACCTATCTTCCGGTAGAAGATTACACTCACTACGAGAACGACAGAGTTATTGTAAAGTTGAAAGAGAAATCATTTTCTTTGTATGCAACTCCGCTGCAAGGCGAGCATCAGCTTTATAATTCTGCTTTGGCAATAAAAACGGTAAATGAATGTTGTGGAATCAAAGATGGAATTGTTTTATCAAAGGGGATTAAAAATGTAGTGGAAAATACCGGTATACAAGGTCGGTACGAGATTGTTAACAACCAACCAAAAATTATTTTCGATTCTGCCCACAATCCGGAAGGTATAGATTCTTTTATAAAAGAGTTTTCAAAGGAATATCAATCTTATAAAGAACGCATCTTAATTTTTGGAGCTATGAAAGATAAATCAATAAAAGAGATGCTTCTTGCTTTAAATCCGTATTTCACTAAAATTTATGTTACGAAAGTAAATATAGACCGTTCGGCTTCGATTGAAGAGCTACAAACTATTGCCTCAACTTCCGGGGTTAAAGTTAGTGCATTGCCGGACCCAAGCATATTTGTAGATAATTTTCAAAAAGAGGGCAATAAATCGTGCCTTGTTGTACTTGGGAGTATGTATTTGCTTGGGGAAATAAAATCGAAAAAGTTTAATAAAAATGCTTGACAAAGTGGTAAAGGGAGACTAATTTTCAGCCGTGCCTCAATAGTCTTCAACAATTATAATTCACTTTTAATAATTATCATAAATTCCTCAAGATTATTTGCCATAATTGAAAATCAAGAATATTTCTCACAAGTAATAGGATTCACTCATGCCAATGGATATTTCAGAACTGCAATCGAAAAAGATTGTAGATCTCTACAAGATCGCTAAAGATTTTACAATCGCCGGTTATAGCGATCTCCGCAAACAAGAACTCATCTTTAAAATCCTCGAAGCACAATCTCAAAAAGACGGATTAACATTCTCTAAAGGCGTGTTGGAAGTCTTAGCGGATGGTTATGGCTTCTTGCGTTCTGCGGATTATAATTATTTACCATCACCGGATGACATCTATGTCTCTCCATCGCAGATCAAGAGATTCAGTTTAAGAACTGGAGATTTTGTTAGCGGGCAGGTTAGACCGCCTAAAGAAGGCGAACGGTTCTTTGCGCTGCTTCGTGTAGAAGCGGTTAATGGAAAAGATCCTGAAGCAATACGCGAACGTACTTTATTTGATAACTTAACTCCATTATATCCCACTAAAAGACTGAAATTAGAATCCGCTCCGGGCGAATACTCGATGCGTATTATTGATATGCTTTCTCCGATTGGTAAAGGGCAGAGAGGATTGATTGTATCTCCGCCGAAAGCCGGTAAGACAATCATTTTGCAGAAGATGGCAAATTCGATTTCACGTAATCATCCCGAAGTAAAAATAATTATGCTATTGATTGATGAACGTCCGGAAGAAGTAACAGATATGCAGCGCTCCGTTCAAGCTGAAGTAATCAGTTCTACATTTGATGAGCCGGCAGATCGTCACGTTCAAGTTGCAAACATGGTTATTGAAAAAGCAAAACGAATGGTTGAGGCAGGCGATGATGTTGTGATTCTTTTGGATTCAATCACACGTCTTGCCCGCGCACATAATACCGTTATACCTCATAGCGGAAGAATTCTTTCCGGTGGTGTTGACGCTAACGCACTTCACAAACCAAAAAGATTTTTCGGCGCTGCCAGAAATACTGAAGACGGCGGAAGTTTAACAATTATTGCAACCGCGCTTGTTGATACCGGCAGCAGAATGGATGAAGTTATTTTTGAAGAGTTCAAGGGTACCGGCAATATGGAATTAGTTCTGGATAGAAGTTTATCCGATAAAAGAATATTTCCTGCAATTGATGTTAATAAATCTTCTACTAGAAAAGAAGAACTTCTTTTTAAAGAAGATGAATTGAACAAAGTATGGATATTAAGAAAAATAATTGCAGACTTTGATTCTGCCGAAGCCATGGAATTTTTACTTGATAAAATGAAGGGGACAAAGAATAACAAGGAGTTTATGATGAGTATGAACAGTTAACGAAATGAATCTCTTTCTGAAATGAGAACTCTCGCCTTCACATGCGGTGATATAAACGGAATTGGTCCGGAAATTTGTATCAAAGCAATTAACAATATCTATCAACCTACTGAAAGAAAAATTGTTTTATTCTGCCCGGCAAATGTTTTTGAAAATGCTTCACATGTTTCACCCGTATCATTTAATTACCAGATTGTGAATGAGTACGATCCTTCCAATAATAATTCGGAATCTGTTACTATTGTTAATATTGGTAAATTCAAGCAGAATATTGGCAGACCAACTCAAGATTCCGGTAGAGTATCTCTTCTTTCAATAAAAAATGCTTTTGATATAGTGGCATCAGAGGGTGCTGATGCTATTATAACAGCGCCGGTTTCTAAGACAGCATTCAAATTAGCTAAGATCAAGTATCCAGGCCAGACAGAATTACTCGCAGAATTGTCACACTCAAAAAAATATTTAATGATGTTTCTTTCGGATCAATTTATTTGCGGACTTGCAACGATACATGAACCGATAAAAAAAGTAAGCAAACTCTTGACAACGCAGCTTGTCAGATCATCATTAAAAGTTTTACAACAAACATTGATACATGATTTAGGAATTCAAAATCCAAAAATTGCTGTTCTTGGTTTAAATCCTCATGCCGGCGAAAATGGAAAGATAGGAAGAGAAGAGATAGATTCTATCAAGCCGGCTATTAAGTCTTTTAAAAATAGTTTTATAGAGGGACCGTTTGTTTCTGATGCTTTTTTTGCAAATCAATTATACAAAGTTTACGATGCTGTTCTTGGCATGTATCACGATCAGGTCTTGATTCCCTTTAAGATGATGAACTCCACTAATGGAGTAAACTTCACGGCTGGACTTCCAATTATACGTACATCTCCAGATCATGGCACAGCTTACGATATTGCCGGAAGAGGAATTGCAGAACCTAATAGCATGCTTGAAGCGGTTAATTGGGCTGAAAGAATTATTTCTAACCGGAGGAAATTAAATAGTGCCAGTTAAGACTTATTCTGCCATAGCTGAGATTTACCCTCACATGATGCGTTCAATTGATTATAAGGAGTGGGCAGATTATATACTTCAGATTAGTAAAGAAGTAAAGAAGAAAAAAATATTTGCACTGGAACTTGCAGGTGGTACAGGCGCAATTGCAAAATTGCTTCATAAAAAAATGAATGTTGTTTCTACCGATATTTCATTTAACATGCTGAAAGAAGACGGCGATAAGTCTTACCCAAAAGTTTGCTGCGATATGACTAACCTTCCTTTCAAAAATAAATATGATTTTATCTTTTCTACATTTGATAGCGTTAACTATCTGAATACAAAAGAAAAATTTTTGCGGTATTTAGAAAATGTTAGCCGTTGTATTACCGATGAAGGTCTGCTTGTTTTCGATGTAAGTCTTGAGAACAACAGCAAAAAATTTGAAAAGTATTTGAACCGGAGAGGAAAGGTAAATGGGATTACATTCCGGCAGAGGAGTTTATATAATCCGGCTACAAGAATTCATTACAATCATTTTGAATTAACACTTGCCAATGGTCAAAAGGTTGAAGAAATTCACAAACAGAAAATCTACCGCTTCGAAGAATATTTTGATTTTATTGATAGATCTGATTTTTATGTACATAAATGTTATAAAGCATTTACTTTTAAGAATGCCGATGCAGAAACAGAACGTGCACAATTCATATTAAAGAAGAAAAATGTATGCTGACATTCAATAGCGTTGATTTCAATTACAAAAATCAGCCGGTGTTCTCTGATCTTAATCTTCAAGTTGATCAGGGCGAGTTTGTATTCATGATTGGCAAAAGCGGAGTAGGGAAAACAACTTTACTCCGGATGATTTTTATGGACCTATTTCCTGAATCCGGTTATGTTGAAGTTGGAGAATATTCATCAGAAACAATAAAAGAAAATGATCTGCCATATCTTCGCCGTAAAGTCGGAATGATATTTCAAGATTTTCAACTTTTATCAGATAGAAATATTTATGATAACTTAGCTTTTGTTCTTCAAGTAACAGGCAGCCCGAGAAAAGTAATTAAGAAAAAAGTAATGAACGCATTAACTGAGGTTGGTTTGGCGCATAAACAAAAAAATATGCCGCACCAGCTTTCTGGCGGAGAAAAGCAGCGTGTTGCAATTGCAAGAGCAATGATTAACGACCCTTTCTTAATTCTTGCGGATGAACCGACTGGCAATCTTGATCCTGAAACTTCGGAAGAAATATTAGCAATCCTAAAAAAAATTAATTCTAGGGGAACATCGGTAATATTTGCAACTCACAATTATGAATTGGTCAGAAAATTTGAAGCTAAAATTATAAAGTTAGAAGGCGGCAAAGCCGTCAAGGTATTAATTAAAAAGAAAGGGGAAGGCGATTAATTCATTCTGATCTGCGACAAGATTCCTTCGGTGACAATTTCAATTGTCTGTGTCCCATCAATCTCTATTACACGCAATCTGTCAGTATAGTAACTGAAAACTTGCGATGTTGTATCATGATAAACTTTTAGTCTTCTTTTGATAACTTCTTCGTCGTCATCTTTCCGTTTATAATAACTGTCATTCGATTTACAAACAGGGCAAACGAAATCGTTTTTGTATTCATTCTTCTGAATTATATTTCCACATTTAGAACAAACTAATCTATTTGATAAGCGGGCAACAATAACATCATCATCTGCGTCCAGTTTAACAAGGAATGGTTCACCAATCTTAAGGTCGTTGAAAATACTATCTAAAAGTTTAGCTTGATCAATAGTCCGCGGAAAGCCGTCGAGAATAAAACCATTATTACACCGGCTATCTTTCAAAGCATCTCTAATAATTCCTGCCATAATCTCATCCGGAACAAGCTCACCTTTTTCCACAATTTCTTTAGCTTTTTTACCAAGCTCAGTTTCTTTTTTAATTGCTTCGCGAAGTATATCGCCGGTAGAGATGTGAGCAATTCCTAATTTTGAAGCTAAAATTTTTGCTTGTGTTCCTTTACCAACACCTGGTGAACCAAAAATGATGATTTGCATAGTAATTGAGTTTTATGTGGGAATGATTGTGAATTATTTTTAAAAGAAAATTAAAGAGAATTGTCAAAAGATGCCAATGAAGTTTTAATTAGGTGAAATTCTTTTTTGCTGAAAGAATTTTTCCAGAAGATATTGTGATTCATCTGAATAAATGCCGGAAAAAACATTTGGTTTGTGATTATATTTTTTACTTTCAATTATATTGAAAAGCGAGCCGCAAGCCCCGAATTTAGGTTCTAATGTTCCAAAGTAAAGATTTTTCATTCGTGAAAGGAGGATGGCGCCGCTGCACATAACACATGGTTCAACGGTTACATATAAGTCGCATTCATCAAGCAGTTTTGAGCCGAGATGATTGGATGCGGCGGTTATAGCAAGCATCTCTGCATGTGCGGTTGCATCGTTCAACATTTCAGTTTGATTAAAGCCGCGTCCAATTATTTTATTTTGATAAACTACAATTGCACCAATTGGAACTTCGTTTAGTTCAAATGCCTTTTCAGCTTCCAGAAGTGCGGCAAACATATTCTTGTAAACATGTTCTGGGAAAATCATAATTATTAGTTGAAAATTGCGAATTGATAATTCTTTGAATTTGTTTTTTATAATTGAAATTGAAAATCAAGGAAGCATTAAATTTGAATTCCAATCTAAGATAATTTAATTCCCAATTCTTCATTATCAATTTTCTTGTACGCCCGGAAGGATTCGAACCCTCAACCCTCAGATCCGAAGTCTGATGCTCTATCCAGTTGAGCTACGGGCGCATAAAGAATGTAAAATGTAAAGTGACGAATGTAGAATGGATTAAAATTCCCATCATTACATCAGGCAGTTAGTTACACTCTTAATTTTTATTCAATACCAAATTAACATAACGAATCGATTCTAACAATGTGTTTCAAACTAAAATTTTGAGATGGAGTGGCAACAACTTTTTATATTGATTTTTAATTAAAAGTGAAATTAAAAATTCTGCAAAGTAAGTCAGTTATTACTCTACGTTCTACACTCTTAATTCTGCATTCATAGTAGTACACCCGTAGGGATTCGAACCCCAAACCTTCTGATCCGTAGGCATACAGAATCTTTCTTTTTGATGTTGTATTAGCACTTTTTAAGTACAAGTGCATACAAAATACATACACTACATACGAGGAGAAAAACCATGTATGTAGCAAAAATCAAAAGATCAAAGTATTACCAAATCGTTTATTTTGTTGAAGGTAAGAGAACTACTTATTCAACAAAAAAGACTAACGAAAAAGGAGCTTTACAATATCTCCAAGAATTCAAAAAAACTTTGGTAAATCCTTTGGGTGCTGTTTCTTCAGTACTTCAAAAAACTTGTACTCAAAATAAGCTTACTCTCTCAAAATTCAAAGACGAATATCTGGATTATGCTCGCCCGGTTAAATCGAAAAGATATATCGATTCAATTGCCTTTGCATTCAAGCAACTTGTTTCATTTTGTGGGGATATTTCTCTAGAAGAAATTAACTTAAAAACAATAGATAAATTTATTTACTCAACATTCCATCGTACACAGAGAGGTGCTCATCAATATTATCGTACATTAAAGGCAGCATTTAACAAAGCTGTTGAATGGAATTACATTTCATCGAATCCATTCACAAAGGTAAAGTTCCCAAAAATTCCAAAAGCTTTTCCAACATTCATTCAAGAAGACGAATTCTTAATTGTTTTATCAAATACTCCATATCAGCATCTTAAAGATATTTTCACTGTAGGTTTTTATTCCGGTTTACGTCTCGGTGAATTGGTCAATATGCAATGGAATTGGATCGACTTCTTTCAGAATCAAATTACTGTTAAATGCTCAGATCAATTTCTAACTAAGAACAAAAAAGAAAGGATTGTTCCTATGAATGAAAAGGTCAGAACAATTTTATTCAATCGCTTTAACAATTCATCACACCAACATGAGAATGTTGTTTTCTATCGAATCGAAGGAAAGATTTTATATCAAGATGCGATAAGTAAGCAATTCAAAAAAATTATCCGTAAATCTAATCTGAGTGATAAAGTACATTTCCATTCTCTCCGGCATTCTTTCGCTTCGCTGTTGGTTCAGCGTGGTGTTTCTCTTTATGTTGTAAAAGAATTATTAGGCCATGAGGATTTGGCAACAACCCAAATATATAGTCACCTGCAGCAGAAGAATTTGAGAGATGCGGTAAATTTGTTGTAACCAATTGAAAGCATACTCACGGCGATTCCGTGAGTATGCTTAATTTTCATTTCTCTAGAAATTTCTTCAGCTTCAACGTTCATTTTCCAGATGAATCTATGAAGCAGATACATAACCATCGACATTTTCAAAACCTGTTGTTGAAGCGGCATTTTTCTTTACAGTGCATCCTTTCCGGTTTGGATTAGAGCCGAGCCGGTAGGCGAATAATACACAATCTGTAATATTACATTCCCGGACTTCTTTCTTTTCGTACCCGGAACACTCCAAACAATGTTTTTTAATTGCCTTCAGAGGTGTTAGTTTCATTTTCATCTCCAATATATTTATTCAAATCTGGTTTTCCCGACAATTTCAAACTGTCCAAATGGACACTTTCCAAGTAGTAAAACGTCCAAAAATCATTTTCCTTCACAGTTTTTATCCAAAACGCCCACCAATCTGTCCAAGAAATCGTTAAAAACAATCTGTATTCTAAAATTTGGACACTTGGACGTTTTGAAATAGGAATTCTTGCCCGATATAGAAATCAAAGTGTCCAAACGTCCAACCTCATTAAAATAATGTTGGTTCTAACTCTGTCTGTTCATTATCGGCGTTAGAATCGGTTGTTTTTCCATTCCTGAATTTGATCAACCGATCAACTCCGGATTTTCTTTCACTAACACCCAATCCTTTTATCCTTGCCGCTTCCTTCATCCACCTGGTAAATTTGGTTAATTTCAGTTCGCTGAATTCATCATAATTTTTCTTAAAATCTTCCAGCAATTCTTTTTTATTATGCTCAACATTTAATCCCAATGATTCAAAGTATTCGGCAAACTCTTCACATGTTGAATCAATAAGTTTTTTCTTTTCCAGATTTACGTGATTGCAGTGAATTAATCCTTTATTCAAATACAACTGAAGACAGCTAATCATGTAATTGAGAAAGCAATTCCATTCCTCATTACTCCATTCATCATAAAATCTATGTCCGAACTCATCAATCGGTCTGTGGATTTTATTGTAGTGATCAGAAAACTCAATAACAAATTGACGGTCCATTGTAGAATCATCGGATCCTTCAATCGTGTAGTTTGTGGAAATTATAATCTTTGGCGATTGATGAAATGGGATAATTATTTCATTTTGGTTTTTCTTTTCGACAGTAATATCATCAGTTATGATTGAAAACAATTTGTCGAAATTGAATTTCTTTGTTACATCATTGAATTCTATAATTGCTGTATCTAGAGTAACAGATTGAAAACTAAAACTCTTCGAGAAATTAAAATTCCTACCATCCAAACGAATGGTTTTCCTAAGCTTTCCAATTGCTTGAGCAACCAAACCCTTTCCGCTTCTTCCATAAGCGCCGTCACTTAATTTTTCATCAAGAAAAATCACAGCTTTTGCATTCGTTGAATCTTTATAATTATGCAGTAAATATCCGATCGCACTTCTTAATGATGAAATTCTTTGCTCATCATTTTTGCAAATGTTCTTAATAAAGATTTCAAACTCAGATTCTCTCATGTCAAGATTCAATCTTTTGTTTATTACCTGTTTATCCCAGATGAAACCGTCCAGTTCTTCATATCTTTTAACATTAATCTTATTCGATGCAATCTCAACAAAACAATTTGAGAAAAAGAGAAATCCTTTATCTTTTGTATCGCGCAAAAATTCTAATTCTCTCGTTTCCAAGAATTCAAGAAATGTCTGGACAAAATGTTGCGGTGCGCCTTTGATAACAGCATCAATTACTTTTATACGTGGTGTCTCTTTGAAATGCTCAACATCCAATCGCTTCAGATAATCGATTACAAAATCCTTGATATTGAAAATCTCCACTTCACGAACAATATTCTTGCTAACCTTCAGCAGAATATAACCGCGTTCTAATTGCAGCTTACAAAATCCATTCTCTTCAAGAAATCTCTTAAAATTCTGTTTTGAAATATGAGTCTTATCATTCTCGATATACCAGAATCTTACAAAAGGTTTCTGCCATCCAAACTTTTCGGCTATATGATAAACAGTTCCAAGTGTTATTCTTCCATCAGATTTCTTCATCAGTTCGTCAAACTTTTTATTTATCGCAAACTCCGAATCATGATAATGTTGATTTCCTAAACTCATCTTCAAAAAATATTTTCTACCTTCTTCTCCAATTGTTACCAAACCAAAACCGATTCTATACCAATCATCATAACAATTATTCGGTAGATTCATTTCAAGAAATTCAATTGCACTTTCTAATTTCTCTTTATCAAAACTAGTTGGTTCAAAAGTTCGCTTACCAACTTCAAGAACTTCTCTCTCTTTCTTTAAGTCGCAAAACTCTTCCAAACAGTCTAGTAAAATATCCGCGTCAATTTCTGTTGGTGGTTCTTTTGGTTCATCGTATAAAAACAAATATCTATTTCCGCTTTCATGTTTAGAATAGGGAAGAACTGTTTGGGATTGGTTCCATCTCAATTCAATATGATCACACAATCCCTCATCTTTCAAATACAGCCGATAAACACTTTTGGATCCGTTCAATCTTTTATGCAATTGCTCACTTTCACTAGCTTTAATCCAAATATGATAACCAACACCGCTTCCACTTTTCACCGCCCACTTATATTTTTCACCAAGTCCTAATCTTTTACAAATCATTTCAACTATGCTAAAATCAATTACTTTATCGAAATCGATATTCCGTAAATCATTCACTCCACAAATTCCGCCGATACCGGTTACACCTGCATTCCAGCTCATTTCAATTACATCCTGTTCAGTCTGTTCAATCAATTGCCAATTCTCCCAAGGAATAGTTGGTTGTTTCCCCTGGATAGGTAGAACATTAAATCCGAAAACGTTCTTATAAATCTTTGCCATTTCCAGAAATTGTATCATCTCTTTTCTCCGGAATTAATACTAAATATTTGTAATCGTGTATTCTCTTCAAGATTTAGTTTTTGCATTTGTCTTGTTTCTAATATCTCACTACTTGCACCTGCACTGAGCGGAGCCGAAGTGTCTAGCTTTTTAACAGCCTCTCTCAATGAATCCATATTCAAATGCGAATAAATCTCGGTTGTTGAAATCGATGAATGCCCGAGTAGTTCTTTTATCGTATAAAGTGGAACACCTTTCTGAACAAGATTAGAAGCAAATGAATGTCTTAGAGAATGGAAATGAATAGATTGATTTACTCCAGCAGTTTTACAAGCAAGCTTAAATCTTTTAGAAATATAATCCCCGGTAAATTGCTCTCCGCTACTCTTACAGAAAACAAAATTTCGATTGTAGCTGAGAGACTTAATCGAAATGATCTTTTTCTTTTCATTCTGAATTCTCAATTCTAAATTCTCAATTGCTTTTTCCGCTTCCTCACTAATAGGTACGAACCTTTGATTTCTTCCTTTAGTCGTAAAACTATCATCACCAACCGTAATTACTTTATTCTGTAGATCAACATTCTTCAATCTCAAATTCACAATTTCGTCTAAACGCATTCCAGTATAAAACGCGAATACAACAATGTCTTTAATAGTCTCATTCTTTAAGTGATCACAAATCACTAATAATTGATCACTATTCAAAAATACCGGGTTCACTTGCTGTTTTTTCGGCAGCTTTACTTTTTGAAAATAGTTTTCTTTTACATAACCCCAATCTTTTGCTTTATTGAAAGCGGCTTTTATTGTTCTAACATAAACTCGGTAACCCTTTTTAACTTTTCGTTGAAGAAAAAGCACAAACTTTTCCACATCTTTCAATCCGATTGATTGAATAGATTTCCCACTTCCAAAGAATTCAGTTAAATGCTTGAAAGAACTGCAAACAGAAACGGAATATGCCTTCGATCTATTTTGTTTTATCATATTACTGTATTCATTTGTAAAAACACGAAGCGTAACAGTGTTCTTTTGTTCATTCCCTGGAATAATCGAAAGCAGCATTCGTAACTTTTCAAGATCATCAACAGAAATATTTTTTAATATCTTATTCATTTCTCAATCTGCGTGCTATTGTTTTCTTCTGCTTTTCAGTGGAAACTCAATCAGTATTTCGGTTTCATTTTTTTCTTCATTCCTTTTATCCTTCTTTTCATCAAAACCCATCTCAAACTGATTCGGATCCTTTTCAACATTATTTTCATCATGCAATTCCGCATTCTCAGTTCTCAATTTTACATTGCTCTTATAGACCCACTCATCAATCTCATTCTTTGAAAAGAAAATCATCTTGCCGGTTGGTTTGTAATGTGGAATGACTTTTCGATAGGTTAATTTGTAAAGATAACTTGGTGCATACCCGAGATAAGCGCATGCTTCTTTGAAGGTTAGTGGTTTATCATCTTTCTTCTTTAGTAAATCTTCTAGCGTGGAAAGTTTTTGTAGGATGGTTTGGTCAAGCGAAGCTTGTTCTGATCCCGCTTTATGTGGGGAAGAATCCTGTTTTTTCATCTCATACCTCATATTGATTAATTACATGAGAAATATGAAATAGAAAAACAAGAAAAAGTATTTATCACAGTATATCGAAGTATATCGCAAATCGATAAAGTATGATATACTTTTTTACCACTACCCCCAAAAGTATATCGAAGGCTATCAAGTTATGATATAGTCTGATATACTTTTTAAATATTCGCGTAAAGTGTTATCAAACCAAAAATTGCTTTGTGAAACAAAAAACATGAATACTATTTCGACTGAATCAAGAATCTTTCTAATCCATTTGACTGTTTCGGTGTAGTTAATTGTATTATTCTTTTTCTGTGCTAAATATTTGAACGGTTTACCGTTTCTATTACAAAAATGTTTTTCAAACATTTTGTATTTATTCTCTTCGTCGATTGCTTTTCTCTGTGCCAGTTCATCAACAAAAATAGAAAAGCTGCTATCGCTTTTTAGCCAAGTAATTTTTCTGAAATGTATTCTCATATGACTAAAAGGAATCTGATTTTCATCTGTAAAATGAGCTAGTATTTCTTCTTTTATACACTTCGGAACACACACATTTCTATGAAGGCAATCAAATAATGCTACAAGTTGAACATCGCCCAATTTCCAAACTATCCTGGTTGTGGAATCGTTAATCTTAATGATTTCATTCTCATTATTAAAACATTCATTCCAAGTTGCCCTTGCTTCCAATTTGGTTTTGTAAAAAGCCAGCTGATTTTCCGATCGTTCTAAAAAATCATAATACTCTTGACAAAGATTCTTTGCACAAATCTTTACAATCTTCTTTGTGATTGTTCGTTTAATTTTCTTATCAGAATTGACAAGTTCAACTAGGGAAGTCTCTTGATTAACTGTTTTTGCGGAAAGTTTTATTTCGGTCGGTTCTATATTCTTTGCTTCACACTTAACATCTTGAATCGCATTCCTGCACCTTACAATTTCTTTCGAAATGAACTCGATTTTATCAATATCAAGTTCGATTTCCTCTAATCGTTTTTCAAGTTCAGTAAATGAAAACCTTTCAATGGGCATATTTCCCCCTTGTGAATAGAGAGATAATTAATACACACAATTATTTTCGTCGGCGGTCCTTAAAATTTGAATCCCGACTATGTCCATGGGATTTAAGCG
The DNA here is from genome assembly GCA_021801605.1 of Bacteroidota bacterium. Classification (GTDB taxonomy): domain Bacteria; phylum Bacteroidota; class Ignavibacteria; order Ignavibacteriales; family Melioribacteraceae; genus Fen-1258. The sequence goes on along the minus strand of JAJYXU010000129.1, from coordinate 7,273 downwards.
GTAGAAAGGTTTGCTAAGTTAATTTCCCTATAAAGATAAAAATTGTTTCAACTACACTAAGTATATAATAATTTCCTTTTTAAATTTCATCACAATTTTTGTTCACAAATATCTCGGAATCAAGTAACTAATATTTTCGCATGTATCATCCTTTTGCAAGCGGTATTTAGTGTTATTTATATTTATTTTATACAATACTTTTGAATCTTAATGGGCAATAATTGACTCCTTTTCACGCAAAATATTATGCTTACGAATTAACCAAAAATAGTCCTTCAGACAGTATTCAAAAACTAGTTGCCTCTTTGATGGATGCTCAAGTTGATCTTAATCCGCATCAAGTTGAAGCTGCACTTTTTGCTTTTCGCTCCCCACTATCTACCGGAGCAATACTCGCTGATGAAGTCGGTCTAGGCAAAACAATAGAAGCCGGGTTGGTTATTTCTCAAAAGTGGGCAGAAAGGAAAAGAAAGATTTTAATAATCGTTCCCTCTAATCTCCGTAAACAGTGGAATCAAGAACTACTCGATAAGTTTTTTCTAAACTCTATCCTTCTTGAGACAAAATCTTTCAATGATGAAATAAAAAAAGGTATTCTAAATCCTTTCGATCAAAAAGAAATTATTATTTGTTCATATCAGTTTGCACGTAAACAAGAACCATACATCTGTCTAATAAATTGGGATTTGGTTGTAATTGATGAGGCTCATCGTTTACGTAACGTTTACAAACCAAATAATAAAATTGCTAACTCTATAAAAAATTCTATTGCGAATGCACCTAAAATATTACTTACTGCAACACCATTGCAGAATTCTTTATTAGAACTTTTTGGTCTTGTAAGTTTTGTCGATGAATATGCTTTTGGAGACTTGAAGAGTTTTCGCATTCAATATTCACGCCTAGCTGATGAGAATATTTTTAATGAATTAAAAGCGCGTCTTGCCCCGGTCTGTATTCGCACTCTCAGAAGACAAGTTCTGGAATACATTCGTTACACAAAAAGAATTCCTATCACACAAGAATTCTTCCCGACTGATGAAGAACAGCAACTCTATGATTTGGTTTCAGACTATTTACAATCTGAAAAATTATTTGCACTTCCTCCAAGTCAAAGACAATTGATGACTCTTATTCTAAGAAAACTCCTAGCTTCATCTACTTATGCAATATCCGGAACTCTCCAAGCTCTTTCTCAAAAGCTTGATGTAATTATCGAATCAAATCAAGTTCAAGAAGCTCCGCTCGAAAATGAACTGCAAACTAATTATGAGGAATACGAAGAAATTAAAGACGAATGGGAAGATGATGGAAACGATGAATCAGATACATATTCCATAGAGCAGATCGAAGAAATAAAGAAAGAATCGCAAAAACTGAAAGACTTTTTTGAACTCGCACGGGCTATTCAAATTAATTCCAAAGGCGAGGTTCTACTTTTAGCACTTAATAGAGGTATCACAGAAATTGAACGTCTTGGCGCAAATCGAAAAGCAATCATTTTTACAGAATCAACGAGAACACAACAATATCTTTTCGACTTATTGAACAGAACTGCGTTTCAAAATAAAATAGTTTTATTCAACGGCTCAAATAACGATCATCTATCCAACGAAATTTATCATAAGTGGCTTAAGAAACATCAAGGGACTGATAAAGTTTCCGGTTCCAAGACTGCTGATAAACGAGCAGCTATTATAGAATATTTCAAAGACGAAGCTGAAATAATGATTGCAACGGAAGCAGCTGCTGAAGGCGTTAATCTTCAATTTTGTTCATTGGTCGTTAATTACGATCTCCCCTGGAATCCTCAAAGAATTGAACAACGCATTGGTAGGTGTCATCGTTATGGTCAAGCGTTTGATGTTGTTGTCGTAAATTTCTTAAATAAAAAGAACGCCGCAGATCAAAGAGTTTATCAATTGTTGGATGAAAAATTTCAATTGTTCAGCGGTGTTTTTGGTGCAAGCGATGAAGTCCTTGGAACCATAGAATCCGGAATAGATTTTGAAAAAAGAATTGTAGAAATTTATCAGAAGTGCAGAACATCCGAAGAAATAAATCTTGCTTTCGATGAATTACAAAAATCATTCGAACCTCAGATTGACGAAACGATTAATATCACCAGACAAAAACTTCTCGAAAACTTTGATCAAGATGTAATAGATAAATTGAGAATCAACTTCGAACAAAGCAAAGATTACTTAAATCGTTATGAAGAATGGCTCTGGAATCTAACGAAACACTTTTTAACTGATTATGCTAATTTCGATTCATTAGAACATTCTTTCTACCTTCATACAAATCCTTTCCCGCAAGAATATATTCATCCTGGTCCTTATAAAATTACTAAGAGTGGAGATGATGCAAACATTTATAGAATTGGTCATCCTTTAGCGCAAAAAATCATCGAAGAATGTAAATCATGCACTATCGGCAACTACGATGTAATCTTTACCTATAAAGACAAAATCATTTCTATCATTGAACCATTCATAAGTAAGTCCGGGTGGCTGATTGCTCAATACTATTCAATCTCATCATTCGAACAAGAAGACTATGTAATACTTTCCGCTCTCACGGATGATGGAATTGTTTTGGATCTTGAACAATGCAGCAAATTATTTTTGCTCGAAGGAGAAATGATACCTAATCAGCAAGCTATCACTCTTGATGCTGTAACGATGCTGAATGATAATTTGGATAAAGAAAAAGAAATCATTCTCGGTCACAATAAAGAAAGAAACTCCAAATACTTTGATGAAGAAATTAACAAGCTCGAATGTTGGGCTGATGATCTTAAAGGTAGTTTGGAACTTGAACTTAAAGAATTAGATCGTGAAATTGGTGTTAAGAAATCCGAAGCGAGAAAGATTCTTAACCTTGAAGAAAAAGTTTCTGCACAAAGAGAAATTAAGGATATGGAAAAAAAGAGAAGCGAGCTTCGCCGGAATCTCTTTTTAGCTCAAGATGAAGTTGATAAACGAAAAGAAAAAATAATTGAAGATATCGAAGCTAGGTTGAAGCAGAAAATAGAAACAAAAGAACTATTTACAATTAGATGGACTTTGATTTCATCACCGGTTTAATAAGAATATTTAAAACAAGAGCCGCCCAAATTTATTGAACGGCTCCGTAACTACATTAACACTTGGTCAATAAGATAACTCAAAACTATAATTGCAGTAGTTAAAAGTCAATATTTTTATAAGATTCTTGATACACTAACGTTAAAAATAATTTAAAAAACATTTACAATATTTGTAAACAATTATTATATTGCATATGAAGATTACATTCAAATCAAGAAGACTGGAAAAGAGCTTAACGGATCCAAAGGAAATCTCTAAAACCTATGGTGTTATGGCAAAAAAAGTAAGCCAAAGAATGAAGGAATTAAGTGCCGCTTCTGCTTTGTCAGTCATGAGAAAACTCCCTGCTGCTTACTGTCACGAGCTGCACGGTGGCAACATATCAGTTGAAATATCTGGTAACTGGAGAATTATTTTCGAACCCGACCACGATCCAGTTCCAGCTAAATCTGACGGCGGTCTTGATTGGGATGCTGTTACTCAGATTAAAATTCTGGAAGTAGAAGATTATCATTAAATATTTTGAGGTATAACATGACTAGTGAATATAAACTTAAAAAAGAATTGCTCTCACCTCCTGGTGATACAATTCAAGAAACTATTGATGTAATTGGTATGAATCAGTATGAGCTTGCCGAGCGTCTTGGCAAGAACATTAAAAATGTTAATCAGATTATCAAAGGCAAGGAACCAATCACAACTTCAACAGCTATCGCCCTGGAAAAAGTTTTAGGAATACCCGCAGACTTTTGGATTGAACGTGATAGACAATATCAAAAGGAGCTTGCTGAAATTGAATTTGATGAATACCTTGAAGATTGTAAAGATTGGACCAAACATTTTCCCACAGCAAATATGATGAAACTTGGTTGGATTCCTGAAACAAGGAATCCTATCGAGCTTTCAAAATCTATGTTAAACTATTTCGGTATTGCTTCTCCCCAGCAATGGAACACACTTTATATTAGTAAAGCTGCTAAGGTTGCTTTCAAAATTTCCTTGGTGCATACTAGTGAACCAGAAGCTATTTCAGTTTGGTTAAGAAAAGGTGAAATTGATGCTAAGAAACTACAATTGAAAGAGTTCAATAAAGATTTATTCAGAAAGAGTCTTGATAAAATCAAAGAACTTTCATTTCATCATCCTGCTGACTTCAAAGATCAACTTCAAAAACTATGTTCCGAAACCGGTGTTGCTGTTGTCTATACACCAAATATTCCCAAGGCAACAATTAGCGGTGCAACAAGATGGATTTTTAACACAACTATTCCTCTAATTCAGTTGTCCGGAAGATATAAAACAAATGATCATTTTTGGTTTACTTTTTTTCATGAAGCTGGTCACATTCTGCTGCATGGTAAAAAAGATGTTTTCTTAGAAGAAGTTACCGGGCATAAGATTGATAAAGAAAAAGAAGCTGAAGCAGATAGGTTTGCAAGTAAGTTTCTTATCCCTGATAATCAATACCAACAGTTACTTCAACATAAACCTTACAGCGAAACTTCTATACTGGATTTTGCAAATAAACAGCGCATCCACCCTGCAATTGTTGTTGGTAGGTTACAGCATGATGATATCATTCCGCATTCCAGATTGAATGACATAAAAATTCATATTGATCTTTTCAATTAGGCTTATAATGGGGACTTGCACAAATTTCCTTTCCAACATTTATATAGGTTTCTGTTCTAGCATTTACCAATCTGTTTTAATAGCCTTCTCAATTAATTCCGTATTAAGTATTAAATTATTTGAGGTTCTATGTTACTTAATGAAATTACAATCAAGGAAATTGAACAACTTACCGATGTTAAACTTTCAGATATACTACTTCGCTTACTAAAATTTGAATACGAGAAATATCATTTTACCAATGTAAAGGATATTCTTGTCCCACTGAAAATCAATATTGCTGACGCCGGCGAGGATGGTAGACTTGAATGTGATAATACTAATGGTTCTAAATGGATCCAAAATAGATTTTCTATCTTTCAGTGCAAAGCCATGGATCTAAAACCGCAAAAGGTTTTCGAAGAATTTTTTAGTAATCCTACTCAATCAAAAAAACAATTGAAAGACAAAATTAAGGAAGTATTAGATGCTAACGGCCAATATGTATTTTTTATTAACAAGTCATACGTTAAGAAAACATTAGATTCTCGTTTGTCTAAAGCAAGAAAAACATTAACATACTGTAATCGCGTCCATAAAACTAAATACAAGAAAGAGCAAGTTCGCATTTTAGATGCAAATCTTATTAAAGATTGGGTTAACGAATATATCAACATAGTTTTGACAGTTCAGTATTATCGCGGTATTACTAGACCAGATGGATTGAAAACTATAGAACAGTGGGGAGAATTTGAAGACATTAGACGGGTACAATTCGTTGGCAATTATACAATCGATGGTTATATAAATTCACTTAAAACAGAAGCTAGAAAAGAAAAATCATTTAGCAGAATAATAGGTCATTCCGGTTTAGGTAAAAGTCGCCTTGTACATGAATCTCTTAGATCAGATTCTAGTTTAAAAACAAATGCGGTTTATTACGATATTATAGATAACGTTCAATCGATTGTTGATTTTGTTAGAAGCCACTGTTCATCATTGAATGGTACTCTTGTAGTTGATAATTGCAGTTATGATACTCACCAAATTCTTGCACAAGAAATTACACGCACTTCTAGTAGAATGAATCTTATTACTATTGATTATTCAGTTGAAGAAGAGTACGATAAAAGTAAGACCACCAGTAATACAAACTATATTTTTCTTAAAAGTGAAAATTACTTAGATATTATACCTGCATTGCTAAAAATTCTCTTTAGTACTCGTTTTAATGCATCAGAGTTGGATTATATCAGCAAATATTCCGAAGGTTATCCCAAAATGGCTGTATTATTTGCTGACGCAATGCAGAATAAAAAAATTAATTCATTTACCGACATGCTCGACGATCGGTTAATTAAAAAATTATTGTTCGGTCGTGACTATGCAGAAACAGATAAATTTGATAATCGATTTAATATTGCTAAAGCTTGTTCTACTTTTTCACATTTTGGTACTTCAGTAAATGATGATCTTAAAGTTCTTAGCGAACAAGAAAGAAAATATTTTTCGGAACAGAATAAAATAATTTTTAATAATGTTTGTAGTCCTCCAGCAACGAGACCGCTATTCAAAGAAAGCTGCAACTATTTTATTAGGAAACAAATTTTCGAAAAAAGAGGACGCTACTTAAATGTTCGACCGACTCCATTAGCCATTAAACTTGCTCTTGAGTGGTGGAAGTATAAAGAAGTTGATGAATTGAAAGTTCTATTCCCGTTATTGGAGAAACATGGATTAGCAGAACCACTTGTTGAACGTCTCAAATATTTAGATCAGCTTAGTGAAGCAAGACAGTTTGTTAATGATTCCTGGGGGCCAAAAAGCCCTTTCGGAACGGCGGAAGTGCTTAACACAGAGTTGGGTTCACGACTCTTCCGCTCAGTTGTTGAAGTGAACCCTGAATCATTAATTCAAAGTATTGCATCAGCATTTCTAAACATGACAAAAGAAGATTTGCTCAAAATAGATAAAGGCAGACGCAATTTAGTTTGGGCATTAGAGAAGTTATGTTTTAGAAAGGAAACTTTTGATCTTGCTGCTAAATTACTTTACGCATTTGCTGTTTCCGAAAATGAAACATGGGGTAATAATGCAACCGGTCAGTTTGTTCAGCTCTTTCAAATATTTTTACCTGGAACTGAGGTTAATTTTGATCAACGGCTTGAAGTAATTAAATACGGTTTAGCAAAACAAGATCAAGATTATACTCGCATTGCAATTCAAGCACTTGGCAGAGGATTAGAAACTCATGGTTTCCATAGAATGAGTGGAGCCGAAAAACAAGGAAGCGGGAGTCCTCTTAAAGATTATCAACCTAAAACGAGAAAAGAAATCAATGAATATCAAGAAAACATTTATAACCTTTTAATCGAGATCTTTGGAAAGAACCCAGAATTCCAAGAATTAATTATTGAAAAAATTTCCAGAACCATTAGATCAGTTACTGAAGTTACGCATGAGTCATAATTTGTAAATTCCAGTTGAAATTTTTAGGAATAGCACAGTCAAAAAAAACTAAACGTATTTTATAAATAGTGGAAATGTTCATCATTATTCTGAAAGTCTCA